>JANNFT010000029.1:0-4247 GCA_031380185.1 Pseudomonadota bacterium | reverse complement strand
GCATGCACATGGCGCACGCCGATGCCGCGATCGCGTAGCAGCGCGTAGGGCACGACCGATAGCGCGCCGGATTGGCTGACGATTGCGACCGGCCCATCGGCGGGCGGACGCTCGATAAATAATGTGGAAAAACTAGTGATTGCGCCGCACGCAAAGTTCGCCAGGCCCTGAGAATTTGGGCCGATCATGCGCATGCCGGTGCTGTGGGCAACGCGCACCATGTCGTCCTGCATCGCACGTCCCGCCGCGCCGGTCTCGCCAAAACCTGATGCGGAGACGACAATGCTTTTCGCGCCGATCTTCGCCGCGTCGCGAACCGCTTGCAGCGCCGCTTCGCCGCCGACAGCGAGAAGCACGCAGTCCGGCGCTTCCGGCAGTGCTTCCAAATTCGGATAGGACTTGAGTCCCTGAACTTCGCTGCGCGCTGGGTTCACCGGAAATAATTTTCCCTGATAGCCAAAGCGCTGCATGAAATGGATCGGACGGCCGCCGATTTTGTTCGGATTATCCGATGCGCCGACGACGGCGATGGAACGCGGCGTCAACAACGTGGCGAAATCAAATTCGGTCATAGAGGTTCGAAGCGGGGGAGGGAACGATTGTTGTGGTTGAAGAATGTAACTCGGACTTTAGCGCCGATTGCGAGCGTGCGATTGGCGTGGGCCATGAGGCGTACACCTTCGTCCAAATCCACCAACGCAATGCAGTAGGGCGCGAGCGCGCGGAACTCATCGGTCGGCGCGCGTTCGACTCGGGTCACGCTGTAGATCGTGCCGATGCCTTTCGAAACTTGCCATTCGACATGATCGCTATTGCAATTCAAGCAATGGCTGCGCGGGAAAAATTGCGCGTGATTGCAATCGGCGCAGCGTTGCAAGCGTAGTTCGCCTTCGTTGCAGCCGCTCCAGAAGTGTTGGGCTAGTTTGTCCATTAGTTGCGCTGTTCCCTCTGCAAAATTATCCCAACATGCGCCGACATTACGCCACCGTCCGCATGAACGTAACCCCATTCACGCTCGGCAATCTGACGCGCGCCGGCGTCGCCGGATAGTTGCAACACGGCTTCAACCAAGTGCGCCATCCCGCCCGCGACACCGCAGTGACCGTAGGACAACAAGCCGCCGTGGGTGTTGAGCGGCAGTGCGCCTTGTGCCGAAAAATCACCGTTACGCACTTTAATTGCCGCTTCACCAGGCGCCGCAAAACCAATTTCCTCCAGTAACATCATCAACGTAATCGTAAATGAATCATAAATGCCAAGGTATTCAATTTGCGTTCGATCGATATGCGCTTCGCGGAAAGCCAAGTCCGCTGCGGCTTTCGCGCCAGTGGCGTGAATATCTTTGATCTGGCTAACGTGTTGGTGGCGATGCGCTTGGCCTGCGCCGCGAATACGCAGCGCGTTTGCAGTTGTAGGCTCGAGCGAAACGACTAGCGCCGCCGCGCCATCGGAAATCGGGCAGCAATCGAGCAATTTGAGCGGCGACGAAATCGCTTTCGAATTGAGCACGGCATCAACGTTAATCAGATCGCGTTGATGCGCGCCGGGATGCGTACTGGCGTGATTGCGCATCAGAACGGCGAACTGCGCGAGGTCGCTTTCCTTTAAGCCGTGCTCGTGCAAATAACGCGCGGCGAGTAACGCGTAGTAAGCGGGCACGGTCGGGCCGAACGGCACTTCGTAGTCGATGTGGCCCACTTGTGAAAGCGACTGAATCGCCATGTCGCGGGTTTGTCCGGAGAGGCGATTTTCGCCGGCGACACACAGAATATTTTTGCAGCGTCCGCTGCGGATGAGCTCGCGCGCCAACATCACCATGGTCAATCCGCTGGCGCCGCCGGATTGGATCGCGTGGCAATAGTCGGGCTGGATGCCCAGTTGTTCTGCGACCAAGTTGGCTAACATCAAATGGGGAAATGTTGTTGCGTATCCGGCCAGTAAGCCATCGATTTGCGCCGTTGCCACTTGTGCGTTTTTCAGCGCTTCGCGCACGGCGACAGTCATCAGTCCGAGTGCGCTGCTGCCTTCGTGACGACCGAAGGGTGTGCAGGCGACGCCGGTTAGATACGCCATAGCGGATTATCTCGATTCCGCGTCGTCCGCGCGCAGGCGGGGACCCGGTGTCGTTATGCGAACGACACTGGATTCCCGTCTGCGCGGGAACGACGATTTTGGTTTAGCTGCGGGCATGAATTCAGATTACCTGGTCTTATAACGTTAACGCTCAAAAAAAGCCAGCCCAGCAAAGCCGAACTGGCCGTCGTCTTTCGTGAAAAAAACTTAAGCCATCGATTGATAAACGGATTTTTCGAACGCGTAAAACAGCGGTAGCGACTTGACGTCGGCGAACGGCAGGACTTGCGACAGATATACACCGCCGACGCCTTTTTGCTGATCGATCCAGAAATAGCTGTTGGCGAGGCCGGCCCAGGCGAGGCTACCAGCAGTACGGCCGGTTGGGGCCTGTTGTTCGTTAATCATAAAGCTCAAGCCCCAATTCTTCGGCATGCCGGGGAAGAATTCCGCATCGTTGGTGAGGGTCGGAACCGCGGTCTTGAGCATTTTTACTTTCGTGTTGCCCATGCTGTTGTGCGACATCAATGCGACCGTGGCCGGCTTAACGAGTTGGTTGCCATTGGCTTTGCCGTTGTTCAGCATCATGCGCACGAAGGCGAGGTAATCGCCGGCGGTTGAATACAATCCGCCGCCGCCCATTTCGAATTCGGGATCCTGCGGAATTTCGATGTCGGTTGGCGTGAATTTGCCGTCTTCACCGCGTTGGTGAATTTTTGCGAGGCGCGCGCGCATGCTCGGATTAATTTTGAAGCCGGTGCTATGCATGCCGAGCGGCTGGAAAATATTCTTCGCGAAATAGTCGCCGAGCCGCATGCCACTCACGGCTTCAACCATCTTGCCCGCGAAGTCAATGTTAATTCCGTAATTCCACTGCTCGCCGGGATCCGCAATAAGCGGTGTGGTGAGCGCGGCGTTCTGGCAGGTGATGATGCTGGGAACTTTATAGACCGTCTCATATTTTCCAAGATCGGTGCTCCACAAGCTATAGCCAAAGCCGGCAGTGTGCGTCAGCAAATGCCGCAGCGTGATGGCGCGCTTCGGTGCGCGCAGACGCGCTTTATCGCCGTCCCAGCCGTCTAAAACCTTCACTTCGCCGAGGGCGGGAATGATCTTGCTCGCAGGATCGTCGAGCGACAGCTTGCCTTGCTCGACCATTTGCATCGCGGCGAGTCCGGTGATCGCTTTGGTCATCGAGGCGATCCACACCACCGTGTCCGGCGTCATGGCGATGTCAGATCCTAGCACCGTCGTGCCGAACGCGCCTTCATAAATCATTTCCTCGCGATTGGTCGCGACCGCGACCACGCCGGGCACATCGCCGGCGCCGGCGCCCGCGCTGAGGACGGCATCGGCGCGGGATTTCAGTGTGGACGTATTCACTTTTGACGCGCTCGCTTTCGCCGTGTTTTGCGATACATTACTCGTGGTTGCACAGCCGGCCGCGCTCAAGGTCGCGAGTGCCGCCGTGGATTGAATAAACGTGCGACGATCGATACTCATCGTTTTCCTCCAGAATGTTTAGTTGTATTGGGAAAATGCTCGCCAATAGGAAGTAAGCATAATACGGATTGCGTAAAGTTTCCATTCGACGCATCGCCCATTGCAAGATTTATTCGCCAGAGGCCGATGACGTTTTCGCTTGACGGAAGTTTTATATGTACATACCATGTACCAATACTCGGTATTTCTCTAGGAGCGATTATTATGGCCGCGGCGGTTGAACGAATTGTCGTGCAAGCGACAGCGCAAGACAAGAAGGCGATTGCCGCCAAGGCGAAGAAACTCGATATACCGATATCGGAGCTAATGCGGCGCGGCGCGTTCGCCTATGAATCCGATGAAAGCAAAGATGAGCTCAGCGTACTGGCTGACGCGGCGAAACAAGCAGCCGATCGCGCCAGCGGATTTATCGATGATTCGCTCGACTTTATCGCCGCGAGCAACAAACGTATCGCAGCGATGGAAGCCAAAGCAGCCAAACAGCCTGCGCGTAAGGCGCGCTAGTGGGCGTCACCGATAAAATTTGGGGTGCGCTAAGCGCGATCATTAAGCTGGAGGACAAGGTGAATCGTCAATCCGAAGCAATGAAATCGCAACAATCCAAGATCGAAGATCTGACGGGTCGCGTAATCCGCCTGGAGGCCCAGTTGGATATGTTAATGCAGGTGGCC
>JANNFT010000021.1:0-3298 GCA_031380185.1 Pseudomonadota bacterium | reverse complement strand
CTTTCCGAATATTTCCGTGATCGATGTCGCGGCAATTATGACGCGTTTTCGCATGATGACAGAGCAGGTTTCTAAGGCGGTGCAGTTTGTATTTTTGTTCACTGTGTTGGCCGGGCTGGTGGTGTTGTATTCGGCGATCAGCACAACGCTGGATGAGCGCATATTTGAAAGCGCCATTATGCGCACCGTCGGCGCCAGCCGGCGACACTTGATCACGGCGCAGTTGGCGGAATTCAGCGCGCTGGGTTTTGCTGCCGGACTACTCGGCGGTATAGGCGCATGCGCGCTCGCCTTCGCGTTGAGCGAGTACCTGTTGCACTTAGCGTTCACTTTCAACCCGTGGATTATTTTGCTTGGCGTCATCGCCGGCACGATAGGCGTTAGCGCCGCCGGCATGCTCGGCATGCGCGGCATACTCGATCGGCCGCCGCTGGACGTTATTCGCGCGTTGTCATAGTTTTCAAGCTGCTCTGCCAGGAGCCGCGCGTCGCTTGCCGATCCCGGCATGCATGCCGGAGAGGCAATTCGGATAAGCCTCTCCGAGCAATGCTGTAGCGGATTCTTACCAAATGGGTGAGTACACAAGTTATGAATAATTTCATTGGAACCATGATGTTGATTAACCGAAGGAGCGGTCAACTGCCGTTTCTAGGTTCAACGCGTTAGCGCACGCCATTACGGTAAAATGAAGAACTATCAATGAGGAGAACAGTATGGCCGCTACACGTAAAGTCATCATCACCTGCGCGGTGACCGGATCGATTCACACGCCCACGATGTCAAAATTTTTGCCGATTACGCCGAAAGAAATCGCCGACGCCGCCATTGGCGCAGCGGAAGCGGGCGCGGCAATCGTGCATTTGCATGCGCGCAATGTGAAGGACGGCAGCCCGACGCAAGATCCAAATTTGTTCCGCGAATTCTTGCCCACCATCAAGGCGAAATCGAACGTGGTCATCAACCTCACCACCGGCGGCGCCGCGACCATGACTACGCAAGAACGCATGCAGCCGGCACTACAGCTCAAGCCGGAAGTGGCCTCACTCAACATGGGCTCGATGAATTTTGGCCTCTATCCCATGGTCGATCGCTACAAAAATTTCCAACATCAATGGGAACTGGACTATCTCGAAGGCAGTCGCGATCGCGTATTCAAAAACACCTACAAAGATATCGAATACATATTGAGTTCCTGCAGCGACAACGACACGCGCTTCGAATTGGAATGCTACGACATATCGCATCTATATAACCTCGCACATTTTGTAGATCGCGGCATCGTCAAAACGCCTTTTTTTGTGCAGTCGGTGTTTGGCATCATGGGTGGCATCGGTGGCCATCCGGAAGATATTCTGCACATGAAGCGCAGCGCCGATCGGTTGTTCGGCAACGACTATGTTTGGTCCGTTCTCGGTGCGGGGCGCAATCAAATTCCGGTCGCGACGATGTCGGCGGCGATGGGCGGGAATGTCCGGGTCGGGCTGGAAGATTCGCTGTGGGACGGGCCCGGCAAGCTAGCGGAAACCAATGCCGCGCAAGTGAAGCGGGTACGGACGATTATCGAAGCCCTGTCGCTGGAAGTGGCCACACCTGATGAAGCACGCGCAATGCTGAAGCTCAAGGGTGGGGACAATGTGGCGTTTTAGTATCGTGCTGATGCTTTGTGCCGCGATGGAATATTCTGTCGCTGCGCAGGGATTTTATTCAGCGTCCGAAGAATGGGTGGTGAGTAAACACGAGATCAACGGAAAAACCGCCGCGGTTCGAACTAATGTGGCGTTGCCGGCATTGGCAACCAAGCGCGAATTTCCTCGTAGCCTCAAATTCGTCGCGCCTTTTAATGTTCACAATGACCGGCCCTTTCCCGAGCGCCTGGATCGTGAAGACCTCGAGAAAATTGAAGAGGCGATCGAGAACAATTTGGTCGATCCCGGCTTCGCAATTTTCGGGTCAATCATCACCGTGAACAATACACGCGAGTTTTTACTGTACGTCAATGATATCGATCTAGTCCAGGCGCTGGCGGAACGGCTCGTCAGAGAAATCAAAACTCATATGATCTCGTTTCGCTTGGAGAGCGATCCAAATTGGGATGCATGGTCAAAATTCAGTGGCGAATCTGATACTCAACATTGATGTTCGTGGGCTGCTTGCAATTAGTTTTAGACGCCTAGTCCCACAACGACTTGATCTATTTTGAATAACAAAATGAAGCCGGAAATGTCCCAAATTTTCGCCAGGTTAGGTGGGATCGGGATGGTTGCTTGCTTCGCGCCGGCAGGCCAAGATGTGACAGATGCTCACTTCCTTAAGGGTTAGCGCAAACCGTGAGCGAGATTGCGAACACGTCGCGAGGGTTAGCCAACGCCGCATCGCGCCTATTCTCATCGTCTTTTATACAATGAATTAGTAACTCCAGACTAGGAGCATACGATGGCAACCACACCATCCAGCGCGGCGCGGCAGGACCGGGCGAAGAATGTAAAGAAAAAGAGCGGTATTAGCGCACAGTGCAAGCTACCAAGGCTTAAACGTCCTGACGGCCTGTCGCTCGAAGAGTGGCAGCGCGCGTTGCGCCGCCAGTTTGGTGTCGAGCAGCGTTTTCAAGTTGAGAACATCGGCGAGGAGCCGGTATTCTCCGAGTTTCGCGTCCCAATCCGCAGAGCAAGAATAGCTACGGTGTGGCGATACGCGGCAGCGAGCTGGGCGCCAACTTTTGTTCATGTCCGGACTTTGCCATCAATACGCTCGGGACTTGCAAGCACGTCGAGCTCACGCTGGCAGTGCCTGCACGACGCCAGGGCGGCAAGGCCGCGCTAAACCATGATGACGAGTGTCGGTTGAGTAATCGAACTCGGCACTTGTGTTTTGCCTTGCACGATTTAACCTGCCATCGACTTGACGTAGAGGACAATCGTGGTACGCGCCACGATTTGTATTTGACCTACACGATATATCGTTTGGCCTATCGCCTTTTGTTTAACCACGTCCCACATGGCTACGCCAATATCGCGGCATCATATTCTTTGTCTAACGCAAAGAAGTCGCGGGGGAAAGAATCTATTCGTTCCGACGTGAAGCGGCGGTAGAAAGGTCGGGCTGGAGCATCTGGCGGCGCGGCGCGCGCGAGTACCGGCAATGGCGGCGAACTTAGGGTTTCGTAAGTCCGCGCACGTCAAAATGACGTTACGCCGGCGTATTCATCTCGGGCGAGTGGCTTCAATATCAGCCGTGAAATGCTTGACGCCCTACGGATCCCCGACTATAAGAACCTATAAATGAACAATAACAACGTGCC
>JANNFT010000500.1:0-7924 GCA_031380185.1 Pseudomonadota bacterium | reverse complement strand
CGGCGCTTGAACGCGTCTTTGATTTCCGCGACAGTGACCAGTTCGACTTTTTTCACGTAGTCGTCTAGAAACGTCAGCGGTAATTTGTAGAATCCAATCAACTGTAAATATTCGAACTGCTTGCGATTGCTATCGATTCGCAGCGGAAATCCGCCGCCGAGATTACGTTTCGCGTTGGCCAGTTCGTCTTCTGTCGGGCCGTTGTCAATAAATTCCTTGATGGTATCGCGCACGACTTGCAAAGCTTCTTTGGTCTGATCCTTGCGCGTTTGTAAAGCGACGCGATAAGGCCCCAGTTCATTCATCGGCATGAAATAGCTCGACACGCTATAAACCAGGCCGCGCTTCTCACGCACTTCATTGGTCAAACGCGATGCAAACCCGCCGCCGCCGAGTATGAAGTTCCCAACCAATAAAGGAAAATAATCGGGGTCGACGCGCTTCATGCCGGGATAGCCCAACATGATGTGGCTCTGGGTCGAGGGAAACTGCACTTCTTTTAACAACGGCTTTTCCGGAATCTTAACCGGCGCAACGGTAGCGATCGCGACCTGACTCTTTGGCAATTTTCCAGTTAATTTTTCCGCAATTGCTTCCGCCTCGGCGCGCGAGATGTCACCGATCATGGCGACGACGGCATTGTCGACGGTGTAATGCGTCCGATAGAACGCGACGACGTCGTCGCGAGTAATCGGCTTGATCGTCGTCTCAGTCGGCTTTTGCGCGTAAGGATGATCCTGATACAACGCCTTAAAAAATTGTCGCTCGGCAACACTATCGGCATCCGAGGTGGCTTGTCGCAAGGCCGCGACTAGTTGCGCTTTTTCCCGATCTAGAATCTCCGCCGGATACGCGGGGTCTTGAATGATTTTGGCGAGCACGTCAAGGGCTTCATTGCGCTCCAGTGCGCTTGACAACGTTCGCACACTCCAACCGGCACGGTCTTGATCAAAGCTGCTCCCGACCAGCGCGCCGATGTTGGCGATCTTGGTTGAGATTTCGGTTTCATTCAATCCGCCCGCGCCGTTGTTCATCAGGCCCGCAGCCATGCTCGCGGTGCCGGAACGATTGACCGGATCGCGACTGGAACCCGCTGCAAACTCGATGCTGATATCGAGCATCGGCAGGCTGCGCGCTTCGACAAAATACACTCGGGCGCCGCCAGGTGTCGTCCAATGTTGGATCGGCAATCCCGCATACGCTTGGATATTTGCCGCCAAAAAAAACGCGCCGACCACAATGCGATCGATCTTGGCGATGGATAGTTTCGACAGATAATTTTTCATGGGTTTTAGTCTGTCCATTAAGGGTTGTGGCGGACGCCGGGCAACGCCGGCCTGGGCTTGACTTGATCGATGGGCTGGGGATCCAATACTGCAATCGTTAAGCGATCATCCTGAATATATTTTTCGGTAACTTGCTTTACTTGATCTGCGGTCACAGCCTTCAATTTTTCCAGCATCACATCCAAATCGCGCCAGGAAAATCCGGCATTCTCGGTGCGGCCGATTTGCATCGCTTGACCGAACATGGAATCTAAACCGAACACTTGGCCGGCGATAATTTGCGACTTCACCCGTTGTAGCTCTTCCTGCGTCACGCCTTCCGTTTTTATTTTGTCGAGTTGTTCGCGCAACGCCGTTTCGAGTTCGGCAACGGTTTTGCCGTCGCTGGGCGTGCCGTCGATGACGATCATACCGGGACCGCGTTCAACGGCGTCGTACCCCGCGCCGGCTTGGCTGGCAAGGCGCGAATCGCGCACCAGATGTTTGTTCAAGCGCGCCGACTCATTGCCGTCCAAAATACCGACCAGCATTTGCAGCGCATAGGGCTCCCAATCGTTAGCTGCATCGCGCAACACCGGCGCGTGATAGGCCATCGCGATGTAGGGCAACTGCGCCGGCGCCTTCACCACGATGCGTTTAATGCCAAGTTGCGCCGGTTCCGTTTGCGGCTTTCGCTCGGGTAGGGCCTGCGCTTTCAACGGGCCAAAATATTTTTGCGACAACGCTAGCACTTCGTTGGAATCGACATCTCCGGCGATGACTAAGGTTGCATTGTTCGGCGCATACCAACGCTTATACCAGACGCGCGCATCTTCGGCCTTCATGTTTTCCAGATCATTCATGAAGCCAATCACCGGCCTGCCGTAGGGATGAGCGTTGTAGGCATTAGCGAGCAATTGTTCGTAGACGATGGCGTGCGCTTTGTCTTCGGTGCGCAAGCGCCGTTCTTCCATCACGACGCGAATTTCTTTCGCAAATTCTTCGTCGGTGATATTCAAGTTCACCATACGATCGGCTTCGAGTTTTAGCGCGAGTTCAAGCTTGTCGTTGCGCAACTGCTCGAAATAAGTGGTGTAATCGCGATTGGTGAAAGCGTTATCTTTGCCAGCGTTTGCTGAGATAATTTTTGAGAATTGTCCCGCAGGAACCTCGTTCGTCCCCTTGAACATCATGTGTTCGAGCACGTGGGCGACGCCGGAGGCGCCGTTGAATTCATCGACGCCGCCGACCAAATACCAAACCTGCACGACGACCACCGGCGCGCGGTGATCTTCGCGCACGATGATTTTCATGCCGTTGTCGAGTTTAAATTCGTTGGTGATAGGTTGTGCGGCGAGCGCCGCGTTTGCGCCTGAAACCAGCGCTACAATCAATAGGCAGCCGAGCAATTTTTTCATGCGTCCGTTTTCATCAAGTTGTGTGAGTGGCCAGGCAGGCGCTTTGACGTTAAAATGCGATTCTCACAAGCAGTAACATTCCTATTCTAATCGATCGCGTCTGCATTCTGGCCTTTCGCTTCTGACCACTTAATTCATGTTTAGTTTCTTTAAGTCGGACCACCAGCCCGCCGAACCCGTAAAACCTGAAGTAAAAAAGGAAGGTTGGCTACAACGGCTGAAGACCGGCCTGAGCAAAAGTCGTGAAAAAATCAGCAGTCGGCTCACGGCGCTGTTCAGTCGAGGCCAGATTGACGAGGCGCTGTATGAAGAGTTGGAAGAGATATTGCTTGGCTCGGATGTTGGCGTAACGGCGACGAAAAAACTCATTGACGATGTCCGCGCTCGTGTCCGCAAAGAAAAATTGAGCGACGCTTCGGAACTCAAAGACGCCTTGAAAGGCGCGCTCAGCGGACTGTTAACCCCATTGGAAAGGCGCATGGATACAGGCTGGGGGGCTGCTCGGGGCATTGGCTCTTACCCTGATCCAGGGGGTGGCCCAGGGTTACCCGGGCAGGCCGTTTCGCCTAAACCGAAAATCATTATGTTCGTCGGCGTCAACGGCGCCGGCAAGACCACGACCATCGGTAAACTGGCGAAGTGGTATCAGGCGCAAGGCAAATCCGTGTTGCTCGCCGCCGGCGATACCTTTCGCGCCGCGGCGCGCGAGCAATTGATGGTGTGGGGCGAGCGCAACAACGTGGCCGTGATCGCCCAGGAGAAAGGTGATTCCGCCGCCGTGATCTTCGACGCGATTCAGGCGGCGAAAGCGCGCGGCATCGACATCGTCCTCGCCGACACGGCCGGGCGTTTGCCGACACAATTACATTTGATGGAAGAAATCAAAAAAGTGAAGCGAGTGATCCAAAAAGCCGATCCGACCGGGCCGCACGAAATATTATTGGTGCTCGACGCCAACACCGGTCAGAATGGCTTATCGCAAGTGCAGATATTCGATGACGCACTAAAACTTACCGGACTGGTCGTCACTAAGCTTGATGGCACGGCAAAAGGCGGGGTGGTCGCGGCGATTGCGGGCGCCCGACCGATCTCGATTCCGTTTATCGGCGTCGGCGAAACGCTCGACGATTTGCGGCCTTTCAGCGCCAACGATTTCGTCGAGGCACTGATCGAGTGATCCTAGTCAGCGGCGTTTACAAACGATACGCGAATGGCTTCGAGGCGCTGAAGAACGTCAGTTTCAACATCGCTCAAGGCGAAATGGTGTTCCTGACCGGCCATTCCGGCGCAGGGAAAAGCACACTGCTCAAGCTCATCGCCGGCATCGAATTACCGAGCAGCGGCAATGTTGAAATCAGCAAACAAAATTTGAGCCGCTTGCGCCCTGCGGGGCTTGCGGTGTTGCGGCGAAACATCGGCTTGGTGTTTCAGGATCATAAGCTGCTATTCGATCGCACGGTGTTCGACAACGTGGTGCTGCCGCTCTACATCAACGGCTACAAACCGTCGGACATGGTGCGCCGGGTGCGTGCCGCGCTCGATAAAGTCGGCTTGCTCGATCGTGAAAAAGCGTATCCCATCGCGCTGTCCGGCGGCGAACAGCAACGCCTCTGCATCGCTCGCGCCATCGTCAATCGGCCGACCATGCTGATCGCCGACGAGCCCACCGGCAATCTCGATGCGGATCACGGCGCTGCGATTTTCGAATTGTTCCATTCGTTCAATCAAGTCGGAACGACCGTGTTAGTTTCAACCCACGATCATACGCACATCGAACGCTTGAAACCGCGCATTCTGCATCTCGACCAAGGAAAGCTTGCGCCATGAGCGCTTGGTTAAATCAGCATTTGCACGCGCTTCAAATCGCCGCGCAACGATTGTTCACGCATCCCATCGGAACATTTTTTACGATTTTGGTGATCGGCCTCGTCGCGAGCTTGCCCGCGTTCGCCTATCTCGTGGTCAACAACGTCGCCGCGCTAGCCGGCAAACTCGATCCCGAACCGAAGCTGAGCTTATATCTCAAGACCAGCGCGGGCGAGGTGGAAGTCGCGGCAGTAAAAGGACGCCTAAACACGACGACGAATATCGCCAACGCGCGCTTCGTTTCCAAACAGTCCGCACTCGCAGAACTAGAATCCGCGGGCATCGCCGACATTTCCAAGACCTTAGAGCAAAATCCCTTACCCCACGCGTTCGTTATCAAAGCCGAATCCAGCGAACCCGCGGCGCTCGACGAACTCAGAAATCAAATCGCATCGTGGGCAGAAGTTGAGACCGTCGAACTCGATTCCGATTGGGCACGCAAACTGAACGCCATCGTCAATTTCGGAAAACGCGCGGTGTTTTTTCTGACGCTGGTATTGGGCCTCGCGCTGGTGTTCGTCATGGCGAACACCATACGACTGCAAATCCTCAACCAGCGCGAAGAAATCGAAGTCAGCCGCCTCATCGGCGCCACGCCCAGCTTCATCCGCCGGCCGTTTCTCTACTTCGGCATCATGCAAGCGATTCTCGGTGGCCTATTAGCGCTCGGACTGGTCGCGCTCGGCATCTACGGGCTCAATCAAGCCACGGCGCCGTTGCTTAAACTTTATGCGAGCGAATTTACTTTTCGCCGCCCAGACATCGAATTTGGCGCGGTAATGATATTCGCATTGGTGGTTCTGGCAATGATCAGCGCCGGCTTAGCGGTGCGGCGTACGCTGCGATCTATGGCGCGTTAGTCGTCGCTTAACGGTGGGTTGAAGTCGTGGTGACTTTCTGCGATGCTAAGGAACCTCTAATTAAGTCCATTGCGGCTCGCGATGGACTTAATCAGAGGTTCCTTAACTCGGAAAAGCGTAGCATAAGCGGAGAACCAAGTTTAACCGAGCCGGAGGGCGGGCAAGCATGCTATTCAACAAGACGGTGCTCCTGGGGTTACTGCTGATCGCCATATCAGCGCATGCGGAAAAGCGTTATGGCCCAGGTGTCACTGATACGGAAATCAAGATCGGCCAAACCATGCCGTATAGTGGGCCCGCATCGAGCTATGGCACGATCGGGCGAGCGCAAGCGGCGTACTTCGCAAAGATCAATGCCGAAGGTGGCATTAACGGCAGAAACGTCAAACTGATCAGTCTCGACGATGCGTACAACCCGGCGAAGACGGTTGAGCAGACGAGTCGACTGGTAGAACTCGACAACGTACTCTTGATCTTTAACCCGATTGGGTCGCCAACAAACGCTGCGATCCAAAAATACCTAAACCAGCGTAGAGTGCCGCAGCTCTTTGTCGGAACGGGCGACGCTAAGTTCGGCGATCCGAAGCGCTATCCCTGGACCATGGGTTTTCACCAAACGAACTATACCGAGGGTAAGCTCTACGCAAGGTATATCGCACAGCATCACCCGAAGGCACGAATCGGCGTCCTGTATATCAACGATGACTTCGGCAAGGAGCTGTTGCACGGGCTTCGCGATGGCCTAGGCGATCAAGCCAAAAAGATGCTGGTGGCAACCGCGAGCTATGACCTGCACGATCCAACCGTTAATTCGCAGATAATTTCTCTGTATGGCGCCAAGGCGGACACGTTCGTGAATTTCGCTTTGCCGAAAGCCGCTGCGCAGGCCATCCGCAAGATCTACGACGTAGGTTGGCGCCCGACGCATTTTCTCAACTACGCTTCAGCATCGGTTAGCGAGGTGCTGATGCCGCCTGGCGCCAACAAGTCGATTGGAATTATCTCTATCGACAACCAGAAGGATCCAACTGATGCACACTGGAAAGACGACCCTGCGCTAAAAGAGTGGCTTGCCTGGATGCGGAAGTACTATCCGCGCGGCAATGCAGAGGATAACTCCAATGTCTATGCGTACACACTAGCGCAACTCCTTGTGCACGTTCTCAAGCAATGCGGTGACGATCTCACGCGGGAGAACGTCATGCGCCAAGCCGCAAACATCAAGGATCTGCAATTGCCCATGTTGCTGCCAGGGATCAAGATTAACACTAGCCCAACGGACTACTATCCGATCGAACAGGTCCGGCTTCTACGATTCACTGGCACGCGTTTCGAAATGTTTGGTGAGGTTGAGGGCCGCTAAGTTGGTGTGGGCACACCCAGAGGAGAATGGCGCCGCATCCGGCCACCGCAAGGAACTTGATCAGAGGCGCTCTAGCGGTCTGTTGAAAAAGCCTTATGTCATTATGAGGAGCCCTTCGCTTCGCTCGAGGGTAAACTCCGCGACGAAGTATCTGCTTTTCGTAACCCTTTGATCCATCAGGTACAGCAGATTCTTCGCTGCGCTCAGAATGACAACTTTTCTTTGCTTCCTTCAATATTCAACAAACTGCTAGGGCTTTATCGCAACGGCCTGCGGATAGCTGATGGTGCAATTCTCGTACAACGCAAACGCGACTTTCTTAGGCCGCAGCTTGTACGCGGGATGGTCGGCGGGCATATGGAAGGTGATGGCCGAGTTCTCCGTTTTAACGTCACGACATATCCACGGCAGCGGCAGTTTCATTATCTGCGCGCCTTTTCGATAGAGATAGTTCGCGTGTCCAGCAGACACCGGCAGCATCTCACCCGACAAATTGCTAGATGCCTCGATGAAGGTCTTGCCATCGACAGTGAGCCGCGTTGTGACCTTGCTGGAATCCTTCTGCATGGTCGTCAGGCCGCCGAGGTCATTCGGGAATCCCGCACGTCCGGTATAGCCACGCATGCTATCCGAGCTGTTCCAGTAGTGAACCAGATACAGCCCAGGAAGCGAATCTTTCGAACCATAAATATACGAGTCATGCCCCATGACTTGAACCGCAATATAGGTAAGCGTGTACGGGCCGAAGCCGCTGGTATTGGCGGCGTCAGGCACGGTGTACATGTTGATCGCGACCGCGTTTGACGGATGCGGCTTCAAGCCAGGCGGCAGCACGGCTTTGATTGCCTCCGGATCCGCTTCGAAGAACGTTTCCAGCATCCAAGCGTCTTTCACGAGTTGCGGCTCGGGCGGAATTGCATCATCGCCGGCCACAAAGCCTGCGTACAAGATGGTCGAGGCCAAAGCGAGCGAGGTCATGATTTTCTTCACCAGCACTACCGTTAAGCGGGTTTGTTTCATTGCAATATCCTATTCAAGACGAACAATTCATCACTTGCTTTTCCCCTGCACGAGGAAAAGCGTTGATTTGCAGGGCGTTTGATCGCTGTCATTGTGGATCGCCACCAGTTCTTCAAAGCAACTGAAGGCGCG
>JANNFT010000433.1:0-2471 GCA_031380185.1 Pseudomonadota bacterium | reverse complement strand
CGAACTGCGCTGTCTTCTGCGTGTTTTTTCTTGATCCTGTATTTGCGTGGAGCGCTGCGACTAAACGATCTCTTATTTTCGCAGAATTAAAAATCGTGTTTGCTTCGTCACAAAAGCGCTCCTCGCAATGACGGCGCGCATCGTAGCGTGGCCTCGATCAACTTCTAAACATTACCCCGCAGCCGCACTTGGAACTTGGCTCTTCAATGCGCGGCGTAAATCGCTCGCGGCCTGACCCAGCATCATCGTATCCACCCCGGCGGCGATCAAGGTGAAGCCCTCGGCGAGATAGGGTTTCACGGCCTCGACCGATACGCCAAAAAATCCCAGTTTTAAATTTTTACGGCGCGCCGCACTGGCGACGACATTGATCGCCGCGACAACCTCAGGGTCATTTACCTGCCCCATTTTGCCCATGCTCGCGGATAAATCGTAGGGTCCGATGAGTACCGCGTCCAATCCGGGAACGTCGGTGATCGCGTCGATATTGCGCACTGCATCGATATGTTCCGCTTGCACGATCACTGCGGTGTCGTCATTGGCGCGCGCTATGTAATCCGCTACAGCGTAACCATAGCCGTGGGCGCGAGAGACGCCCACCCCGCGTTGACCCAGCGGCGCATATTTGGCAAAGCGCACCACCGCTCGCGCCTGCTCGGCCGTGTTGACTTGCGGCACGATCACGCCGGCGGCGCCCATGTCCAGGGCGCGCTTGACCCAAATTTCATCGTGGTTCGGTAATCGCACAACACACGGCGTGTCGCGCGCGGCGATCATCATGTGCTGTAGCGTTAGCGGGGATGCGGGCGCGTGCTCCGCCTCCAAGAACAACCAATCGAAGCCTGCGCCGCACAAAATTTCTACAACTTCCGGCGAACTCAGACAGACCATGGGACCGAGCAATACTTCGCCACGGCGCAGACGAGCACGAAATGAATTGGGCATGATGTTTCTTCTCTTTAAGGGATTAATTCACGATTAGATTGCTGAGGGAAATTTTAACTAAAATAGTGCAGAAAAGGCTTCTCATTTTAAACATCAGCGGTATTCGTATTAGAATATTTTTCTACAATTGCTGCTATTTTAGGTTGGCGGTGAGCAAAGCGAACCCCAACAAACAATAAACTCAACGCAATGAGACTATGTTGGGGTTCGTTCCTCACCCCAACCTAGCGCCATTTTGTCATTGCGAGGAACGCAGCGACTACCACGCTTTTGTCATTGCGAGGCGCAACACGATTACCAAGCTTTTGTCATTGCGAGGAGCAACGCGACGAAGCAATCTCGATTTATACGCTGTAAAAATACGAGTTTGCTTCGTCGCAAAAACGCTCCTCGCAATGACGGATTTTTATCCGTTACTGCGGTTCCGGAACAATCGAATAAATCGCACCTTCCAATGCCTTAGCGTACAACATAGTCCGATTGCGCGTGATCGACTCGAACGTTGCACCGACTTTTTCGGCGACTCGGCGGCTTGGCAGATTATCAAGCCGCATCACTAATTCCACGCGAGTCAATTTGATTTCCTTATATGCAAATTCGGTCAGCGCTTGTACTGCGGCGGCGACAAACTTTCCGCGTCGACTCTCTCAAAAGGCCGAATGCAAACGACCTCGTTTGAGCGCGTGTACATTGCCACTAAACGCTGCGCCGCTCCAGCACCGCCTGCGCCAAGGTGCCACTGTCGACGTGCTCCAACTCACCGCCGACCGGCAATCCGCGCGCGATGCGGGACACGCGCAACCCGCGCGCGCGTAGCAACTCGCCGACGTAATGTGCCGTAGCTTCACCTTCGGTGGTGAAGTTGGTTGCTAGAATCACCTCTTGCACTACGCCGTCCGTCGCTCGCTTAATAAGTTTGTCGAGATGAATCTCCTTCGGGCCAATGCCATCGAGCGGAGATAAACGTCCGAGCAACACAAAGTACATGCCGCCGAAGGCGAGGGTCTGCTCCATCATCAGCAGGTCGGCAGGCGTCTCGACAACACACAACGTCGTCGCATCGCGCTTCGGTGAACGGCACAGCGCGCATATCGTTTCTTCGGTAAACGTGTTGCATTTTTCGCAGTGATGAATGCGTTCCAACGCGAGCGTCAGCGCCGTGCCCAAGCGCTTTGCACCGGGCTTATCGCGCTGCAAAAGATAATAGGCCATGCGCTGCGCCGACTTCGGCCCGACGCCGGGCAAGCAGCGCAATGCGTCGATCAATTCTTCTAAGGTTGAAGGAGTTTTCATGATCGCTATTCTAAAGAGTTCGCAGACTCAATGGCGTTTTAGAAATTGGCTGGCGAAGATATTTCACATCTCGACCATCGCCAGGACCCTTATCCAGATTGATTCCTGTCAAAACATGCCTGCATCCCCGCACCAATATTGCCTAACAGCTTGGCATAGCTTGCAAGCCAATATTCATAAGCCTCTCCAAGCATACGCGCTGCGTTTCGGCAAGCACATTTTTGACCGGGCTA
>JANNFT010000349.1:0-4807 GCA_031380185.1 Pseudomonadota bacterium | reverse complement strand
TGTCATTCCCGCCCCCGACTAAAGCATTCGAGGGCAGGCTACAGCGGGAATCCATATAGCACCTCCCTACGCGGCGAGCTTGCAAGTTTGGAGGATAGTTATCCTGCGCACGCCCAATGGATTCCCGCTTTCGCGGGAATGACCGGGTGGCCTACCGGGTGGCCTAGGGCCAGGGCTACAAGCGGGATGGGTTGGCTAACGCATCCAGCGGCATGCCTGTAACGTCAATGGCCCGAGGCCAGCGGCTAGCCTCGGGCTACCTCGCATCCATGCGGCTATGGCCCGAAGCCAGCCCCCACCCAGGCCATATTTATGCCATGCTTTTCATATTGAACTACGTAAGTGGACGTGTTGCCGCAACACGCATCCGGCCTTGTTCGTGGCAAGACATAGCCTGAGAGCCACTATCCATGACCCTTTCCAGGCAATGCCAGAAAAAAATAATTGCACGCCAATGGTCGAGGTAAAATCTCTCCATGGCTTCTTCGGACCACGCGCCGCGCAATAATGAGCCGGCGTTTGTCCTACATACCTATTCTTATCGCGAAACCAGTCTGATTGTCGAGGCGTTGAGCCGTCACGCCGGTCGTGTCGCATTGGTCGCCCGTGGCGCGAAGCGCCCGCGTTCGGCGATTCGCGGCCAGTTGCTGTCGTTTCAGCCGCTGGAATTATCTTGGTCGGGAAAGAATGAGCCGCGCACGCTGCACAAGGCAGAGTGGCGTGGCGGGCAGCCGATGTTGCAGGGCTTGGCGTTGTTATGCGGTTTTTATATGAACGAGTTGTTGTTGAAATTGCTGCCGCGCGACGATCCGCACGAAACCTTATTCGATATTTACGCTCAGTCACTAATGGATTTGAGTAAGAAGCAAGATTTTCCCGAGGTGTTGCGCCGCTTCGAACTCGGTTTGTTGCGCGAGTTGGGTTACGGCTTGGTGCTTGATCACGAGGCCGATTCCGCCGCGCCGATCGTTGCGGAAAATATTTACGGTTACGTTGCGGATCGGGGGCCGATCGCGTCGCACGGCAATGGAAACCAGGTACAATTTCGCGGCAAGACTTTGCTCGATTTACAGCGCGAAGATTTTTCCGATCCGCTGACGTTGGCGCAGAGTAAGCAGTTGTTGCGCTTGCAGATCAAGCATCATTTGGGTCAACAAGAATTACAAACTCGGCAGCTTTTGCGGGACCTACAAGAACTATGATTCAACTGGGCGTGAACATCGATCACATCGCTACGATTCGCGAGGCGCGGCGCACCTATGAGCCGGACCCGGTGTGGGGCGCGGTCGAAGCCCATCTCGGCGGCGCCGACGGTATTACGGTTCACCTGCGCGAAGATCGCCGCCATATTCAGGATCAGGACGTGCGGCGTTTGCGCGAACTCACCCACATCAAGCTCAATTTGGAAATGGCGGCCACCGACGAGATGGTGAAAATTGCCTGTGGCATTAAACCTGAGATGGCGATGTTAGTGCCGGAAGGGCGGCATGAGATTACGACCGAGGGTGGGTTGGACGTGGCAGCGCAACAGACGCGGCTGCACGGCATTGTCGCGACATTAGCAGCGGCGGGCATTGTCGTGAGCGTGTTTATCGATGCGGATCTAAAGCAAGTTGAGGCGGCGAATCGCATCGGCGCTAAAGTTTGCGAGGTTCATAGCGGCCCCTACGCCCATGCGTTTCATCAACATGGACGCGACGCCGAGAGTGGGGCGGTCGTTGCAGAGCTAGAGAAAATCGTCAGCGCCGGTAAGGCAATTCGCGATTTTGGCATGCGCTTTAACGCCGGCCATGCGCTCAACTATTTCAACGTGCAGCCGGTCGCGCGCCTACCTGGAGTGCGCGAGTTGCACATCGGCCACGCGATCGTCAGCCGTGCGGTTTTCATCGGTATGCGCGAAGCGGTGCGCGAAATGAAAGCGTTGATGACGCAAGCGGCCGGAATTCCCGCATGATCTATGGCATTGGTACGGACATTATTGCGGTGCATCGAATTGACCGCGCATTGAATCAATTTGGCAGGCGTTTCGCCGAACGCATTTTAGCGCCGCAGGAACTTATCGAATTCGACAAACATAAAATGAAAACACGATTCTTGGCGAAACGATTCGCCGCAAAGGAAGCATTTAGCAAAGCAATGGGCACGGGCATCCGCAAGCCAATCACTTGGTGTTACATCGCAGTCGCTCACGACGCGCACGGTAAACCGGTGATCGACGCGCATCCCGAATTGCAGCGGCGCATGGCTGAGTTGGGCATCGTCAGCAGTCATATTTCGATAACCGACGAGCAGGATACTGCGATCGCGTTGGTTGTTTTGGAGGCGGCGTAAATGGGCCCGGTGATGATCGATGTTGCCGGGCTGGAACTCACGGTGGAGGATCGAGAACGGCTGCGCCATCCGCTGGTCGGCGGCGTCATTTTATTTGCGCGAAATTATGAATCACCGCAGCAACTAGTCGTTTTGACGCAGAGTATTCGCGCGTTACGTTCGCCGGCACTGCTAATTGCGGTGGATCACGAAGGCGGGCGAGTGCAGCGCTTTCGCGATGGCTTCACCAAGATTCCGCCAATGCGAGCCTTTGGCCAACTGTGGGAGAAAGACCCGGACAAGGCGAAAGCGCTGGTGAAAAATACCGGTTACGTCGTCGCTGCGGAACTATTGGCTCACGCGGTGGATTTCAGTTTCTCGCCGGTATTGGATTTGGATTATGGCGCAAGCACGGTGATCGGCGATCGTTCGTTTCATCGTGATCCGGCGATCGTGACAGAACTGGGTCGAGCATTGATTGCCGGTTTTGCCGACGCCGGGATGGGTTGGGTCGGGAAACATTTTCCGGGCCACGGCTTCGTTCGCGCCGATTCGCACCACGACGTGCCGATTGATAATCGCAGCTACGAGGAAATTGAACGGGACGATCTAGTCCCATTCCGCGAACTTGCGGCGCTGGGCATGGGCGGTATCATGCCGGCCCATGTAATATATCCTGATGTGGATGCGTTGCCAGCAGGCTTTTCGTCGTTTTGGCTACGGGACATTTTGCGCGATCAATTGGAATTCGACGGGGTTATTTTTAGCGACGATCTTTCGATGGAAGGCGCCAGCACCGCCGGTGGCGTGGTGGAGCGAGCCAAATCAGCGCTTGATGCGGGTTGCGACATGGTGCTGCTATGCAATAACAGCCAACAGGCCGATAAGCTCCTGAACGAACTGAAGCCGGAATCCGATCACAAGGCGATTGCACGTTTCGAACGGATGCGAGGTGGCAAGGCGAGTGGATCGCTCAAAAATAATCCGCGATATACAGCTAGCCTAGATGCGTTGAAACGGGAAAATTTCGCATAGTGTAGCGGCTCTAAGTTATGTCGTTCTCGATGAACAGACTGAAAAGTATTTCCAGCGCCATTCTGCTGGTTAAGTGCAGTGAACACCCGGTTGGTGATGCGTCTCCGCGGAGAAGCAATTTACGACGGGAAAAGCACAAGAAAAAGCGGGAATACCGAGGCTGGAGCGGTATTCCCGTTAGAAAAACGTCCGAGAGGCGGTTAGCCGTTTAACAAAGTTGTTTCGTAATTCTGTGTTGCAATGGGTGCGAATTCCATCGGGTGCTGCGCCGGGTTTGGCGACGATACCCGCGTACGACGCTTCGGTTCAAATCCAATACAATCTGTCTTTTCTGGGTAACCCGGTAAGTCAAGTCCGCAAATATCACCAGACTTAACACGACTTGGCCCGCCAAAAGAGATGACGAACTCGACCGTGCGGTACTGGCAGTTTGGACAAATATTTTGGCAATTACTTTCCATCCATGCTCCTAAACGATTCGTTTGCTGCTTGATCTACGGGTGTCTCGTTTAGGTTAAAGCAAATGGTGTGCCATATAATTTAATCCGTTAATAAACAAAAGGTTAAACTATTATTAGCAAGTGCGAACAGATATGCGAATAACAAAGTAAGTGAAATCTGTCGCTAAAATGCGACAGCATCTTGATGCGAATTGTTAAGTAGTTGATTTGGCGAAATAAAACCCGTCGCTGACGGGCGACATTAGGTTAACGCTTTGAATGAACCGGGGTTCAATTCATTACGTTGTAGTAATTTATAAAACTCGGTTCGGTTGCGTTTTGCCAAGCGTGCCGCCTGACTGACGTTGCCATTGGTGATCTTTAGGAGTTGCGCGAGATAATCCCGCTCGAAGCAGCGGCGGGCTTCTTCAAACGAAGGCACCATTGCCGAATAACTTTGCAGACATTTTTGCACCAGGGCAAGCGGAATTATGTTCGTGGTGCACAATGCAAGTGTCTGTTCGACAATGTTATATAGCTGGCGGACATTTCCGGGCCATGGCGCGAGCACCAACTGTTCCATCGCCTCCGGCGCAAAACCGTTTACCTGCTTTTCGTAGCGCTTATTCAGTGTTTCAAGGAAATGCGACGCCAATAAGGGAATGTCTTCGCGGCGCTCCTTTAACGGCGGTAAGAGTAAGGCGACCACGTTGAGACGATAATACAAGTCCTCGCGGAAGGTCCCTGCACTTAGCGCCTCCTCTAAGTTGCGATGCGTCGCCGATATGATGCGCACATCGATCGGAACATTTGACGTTGAGCCGACTGGGCGGACCTCGCGTTGCTGTAATACGCGTAGCAGTTTTACCTGTAAAGACAGGGGCATATCACCTATTTCGTCAAGAAACAGGGTGCCCTTATTTGCGGCCTGAAACAGTCCCGGATGATCGCGCATCGCGCCGGTGAAAGAACCTCTCATGTGTCCAAATAATTCAGATTCGAGCAACGGCTCGGGAATCGCG
>JANNFT010000346.1:0-5019 GCA_031380185.1 Pseudomonadota bacterium | reverse complement strand
GATTAAACCTGTGAACGAAGCCGTTACGTCGCTATCTCACGTCATGTTTTCCGACCCGTAAGTGCGATTGGATTACCACCACCGGCCATCAAATCCCGCTTGCGCTGCCTGATTCGATAGTCGACGTGAAGCAAATCTTGTGCCAAGCGGTTTTATGTGAATTGGCATCGATATTATTTGTATTGGACAGCGCAAGACTACGATGCAGCGGTTGGTTTGAAAAAAGGCGGTAGGGTTTACATATACCTGCAAGATTTACGGTACCGAGGGGAAATTTTTGCGTTCAGTTTGAACAAGGCCGCGCTTCTGTCCCATCGATTCTATCAATCTACTTCAGCGGTGCAGGCAAAGCAGTCATGCTGGCGCCGCCCTAGGGTGGACAGCCCCAACTAGACCCGGCCAGTGACACGCTCGAAGCCCATACCGATGCTACGCGTCGCTTCAACCTAGAAACGGCAGTTGGAGCGGGTGGAGCGTGCGGTTATGGGGGTGCAGGGCGACGCGCTACGCGGCGCAATGGTTGTGCCATTGCAACGAATTGCAATGGCGCCCGGCGCGGCCGGAACCGCGCGATCCGCCCCGTAGTGACGTCTCACCGAATGGGTAAGTGCAAAAGTTATGAAGAGCTTTACTAAAACCATGACGCTGGGCAACCAAAAGAGCGATCACCTCCCGTTTCGAGCAGCCGGTCGGACTTAGCCGACCGAAATAATGTAAGCGATCAGATTCCCACAAGGGCAAATTCACCCTGCGTTGATAACGACGCCTCAGCGCTCCGATAGCGCCGCCAATCTGTTATATTCACCGTGCCGGCCGCATCGCTAATTGTCGCTTGCCGTAAACCATGAATTATCCAGGAGATCACATGGCGCCTAACTATCCTGCGCTTACTTCGTACCCGTTGCGCAACGGAGTTGGTTTTCAACGTCCCAATAACACGCCGCCGCCGCGCGTCATGCTCGAATCGCCTGCGGTCGAAGTGATGACTGATTTATCTCGCGTTGCCGCGGAAACGATCACGCCCGATGCAAGCATCGAAACCGCCAACGCCTGGATGATCAAGCGCGGTGTGCGTTTGCTGTTTGTGATCGACGGCGACGCACGCATCCTCGGCATCATCACCGCGGCCGACATTCTCGGCGAAAAGCCCATGCAGCACATCAACTCCCACGGCGGCAGACACGGCGAACTGCGGGTCACCGACATCATGACACCGCAGGATCGGCTCGAAGTATTGCGCATCGATGACGTCTACCACGCTCGCATCGGCCACGTCGTAGCAACACTCAAGCTGGCGGGCCGCCAGCACGCCCTTGTGGCCGACACTGGCCCGGCGCGGGACGACCAGATCATACGAGGCATTTTTTCGGTGTCGCAAATAGCCCGGCAGCTTGGCGTTAATATCGAGACGACCGAAATTGCGCACACTTTCGCCGAGATCGAAATGATGCTGGTTCGGTAGGCGAGTTGAATCGGCGACCCAATCAGCTTGCCCCAGCAGTTTGTTGAAAAACGTAGCGCGGATGCCCGTATGCGAGGTGCGTAGCGCGCAGGAACCGCAGTTTACTCAATGTAGATGAGGATTCCGAGCACCGCGCAATGATGCAAACGGGTACCGCAATAGTTTTTCAACAAACAGCTAGCGCCATCATCAATTGTCCATCATAAGGAGATGAAGTGAAATCTGCGATTCTATTGTCCACGAATATTCTAAATGCGCTTGTCGGCGTTGCGCTGATCGCCGGAGTCGCGTTAAGTGTCCGCGCCAGCGAGGACGTTGCTCCCCTGCTCGAAAACGCAATCAATGGCGCCCATCGCGCCGTTGCGAACCGAGCGCGTGATGCCTACCGACATCCCAAAGAGACGCTGCTGTTCTTGGGTATCAAACCCAACATGACGGTGGTGGAAGTGTGGCCTAGCACGGGATGGTGGACCGAGATCCTCGCGCCGTTCTTAAAAAGCGAAGGCAAGTACTATGCCGCGTGGTTTCCGACGGAATCGAAAGGCACGCCTGATTATGTAAAGGATCGGGAAAAGAGTTTTGACGCGATGCTGGCGGCTGGCCCAGATATATACGGTAAAGTCATCAAAACCAAACTGCTCGCGCCGGAGTTCGTCGACCTTGCCCCGAAGGGCTCTGCGGACATGGTGCTGACTTTCCGCAATGTGCACAACTGGGCCAAGCAAGGCAATACTGACCCGATGTTCAAGGCGTTTTACGACGTTCTCAAAACCGGGGGCATCCTTGGCGTCAAAGATCATCGCGCAAAACCCGGCGCCAGCTTCGACGCCCAGGTGAAATCTGGCTATTTAACCGAAGAATACGTGATCAACGCCGCGGAAAAGGCAGGATTCAAGCTGGTCGGGAAATCCGAGGTGAATGCCAATCCCAAGGACAGCGCAGATCACCCGGAAGGCGTCTGGACTTTGCCGCCGACCCTGCGTCTTAAGGACAAGGATAAGGATAAGTACTTGGCGATCGGGGAAAGCGATCGGATGACACTTAAGTTTGTAAAACCATAATGGCGACGCCGCGTTTGGACTGGGCCGCAGAAAGGGATTGCGCTCGACATTTTTTTGATTTCATGCCACGAGCCGCATGGCCCTAGGCCAACCCCTCCCGCTTGGCGCTACGCTCGACATGGCCTGTAAGGCAATGGCCCGAGGCCACCCCGTATCCATGCGCCTCTCAGGGCGTTGTCACTCGAAATCGGCGCAAGCTCGAACTAAACCCGGCGGCGTGGCCCCTGGCGCCCATGAAGCCGGATAGCCCACGCATCCTGTCGATCAAAGGCAGATCGTCGAACATCAATTCGTCGCGTTCGAGACGCGTGACGTGCTGCAACGCGTCCTGGAGGGCACAATCGAGCGCTTCGGATCACCCGGGGCCGAGGTTGTGATGAAAGGCTCCCACCCGGCCGATAACGTCTCACGTCCGGTGACGGCGCCGGATCCCATATTTTGGGCGTTACGATCGAACAGGAAACTCCATCATGAAAACGAAAACGACTGCTCTGACGCAAAAACTCCTGTCGCGAGTTCTTCTGCGGAAGATGGACGCTTATTTGCGATCCGCCAATTAACTGTCAGTCGGCCAGATTTACCTTACGACAATCCGCTGCTGAAGAAGCCGTTGACGATCGAACATGTGAAGCCGCGGCTGCTCGGCCACTGGGGGACCATGCCGAGATTGAACTTCATTAATGTCCATCTTAACCGGATTATTACGCAGTACGGCCTCGATATAATCTATGTCACCGGCGCCGGTCACGGCGGGGCGGCGCACCAGTTGAATAGCGCACGCAAATTTCGCCCGCCGATCAAGATCGAATGATGGCTGACGCACCAAGGCTTGACGACGTTTCGGTCAAAAACGCCGATCAGGTAGCCCGGGCGCTGGGGGCGAACCTGGAACGCGGGCTCACCTCGGCGGAGGCCGCGCGCCGTCTCGCGGAACACGGCGCGAACGAGCTCCGTTCGGCGCCGCCCGTGCCTGTCTGGCGGCGAATTCTAGCGCAGCTCCAGGATCCGCTTGTTTTCCTTTTGTTAGCCGCGATCGCCATCGCTGTCGTTGCGTGGATGATCGAAGGTATGTCCGGGTGGCCGGTCGATGCGATCGTCATCGCGCTGGTCGTCATTCTCAATGCGGTGTTGGGTTATCTGCAGGAGGCCAAGGCAGAGAACGCCGTCGCCGCGCTGGCGCGGCTGACCGGGGTGACAGCCGCTGTTCTGCGTGACGGACAAGTGGTTCGGATTCCCAGCGCCGAGTTGGTGCGTGGCGATGTGCTCGTGCTCGGCGAAGGGGATGCCGTCGGCGCCGATGCGCGCCTGGTTCAGGCCGCGTCGCTGCGCCTGCAGGAAGCCTCACTGACCGGCGAGAGCGAAGCCACATTGAAGGACGTTGCGACGCTGATCGCGCCGGCAGCGATCGGCGATCGGCTCAACATGGTCTTCAAGGGCACGGCCGTCGCGCAGGGCGTCGGTCGCGCCATGGTCACAGCAACCGGAATGAACACCGAGATGGGTGCGATCGCCGCAATGCTCGAGGCTACGGAAGAGGAGGCCACACCGCTGCAGAACGAGGTCGCGCGCATCGGACGTATGCTGGGCATTGCGGTGGTCATCATTGCCGTCGTCGTGGTCGGCACGGTCTTCTTGGCCTCCGACATCCGTACTGCCGCAGGCGGCATCCACGTCCTGATGCTGGGGGTGTCGCTCGCGGTGGCCGCGGTGCCAGAGGGATTGCCAGCGATTTTGTCGGTGGTGCTCGCGATGGGTGTGCAGCGGCTGGCGAAGCGAAACGCGATCGTCAAGAAGCTGTCGTCGGTCGAAACGCTCGGTTCGGCCTCGGTGATCGCCTCGGACAAGACGGGAACACTGACCCGGGCGGAGATGACAATCACCCGGGTAATGACGCTTTCGGGTGGCGCCGATGTCACCGGGGCGGGGTACTCGCCCGACGGCCAGGTGCAACACGAAGGCTCCAAGCTTGAGGCCGGGCCGCTTCACGCTGAGCAGATTGTCGTGCTCAGCGGCGGCAGCTTGGCCAGCAATGCTGACCTGCGCCAGGGGACGGGCGGCGCGTGGGAAATCCACGGTGACCCGACCGAAGCGGCGTTCTTGGTCGCCGAGCGCAAGCTCGGCGTGACCGAGCGGCGCGTGCGGCGCTTCGAGCGCATCGGCTAAATCCCGTTTCCTCCCGCGCGAAAAATGATGGCGACGATCGTGCTCGACCACGAGCACGACGACCAGGTCATGCTGATCAGCAAGGGCGCCCCGGACGTCCTGCTCGAGCGCTGCACCCGGGCCCGAGTGGGGATGAACGCCGTCGACCTTTCCGGCGCGCTGCGCGAGCGGATTCTTGCCGACGTCGGCGCTCTTGCGGGCGAGGCGTTGCGCACGTTGGCCGTCTCTTACCGTCCGCTCGCGGCAGGTGAGGACCGGCAGGACGCCGAGGCGCTGGAACGAAACCTTATCTTCGCCGGCGTCGTGGGAATAATCGACCCGCCGCGCGACGAG
>JANNFT010000480.1:0-2952 GCA_031380185.1 Pseudomonadota bacterium | reverse complement strand
TGCCGGGCTTCCTCAAAACCTCCGCCAAGGAACTGATGTGCGACTTCGCCCTCGTCTGCGATACCGGCCAATGGGACAAAGACACGCCTGCAATTTCGACCATGCTGCGCGGGCTCGCCTCGACCGAAGTGATCATCCACGGCCCATCGCGCGATCTACATTCCGGGCTATATGGGGGCGCAGCGATCAATCCGATCCGCGTGCTCAATAAAATCCTGGGCGAACTGCACGATGGCAAAGGCGATCAAGTCGCGACAAACAATGCGGCCACTAACTTCATCAACCGCAAATTCGATGCGATTATCAATATCGCCTCCGATAACAACCAGATGGGCGCAGTGATTAAGGCAGCGAACGCGGCAAAGATTCCGTTCGTTTCGGCGTTCTCCGGTGACGTGCCGGGTATTACAGCCGACATCGGCGCGAATGGTGTGATGGACGGCGCCATCGTCGCAAATGAAATGAAGAGCGCGGTCGACTATAAGGGCCACGTCGTGTTATTTAACTGGAACGTGTTGCCGACCTTGCGCGATCGTACCCAGGGCGTAAAAGCGGCGATGCTTGACGCTAAAGGCATCAAGGTTACGGAAATTGAAGTGAAAGTTCCGGGTCAAGTTGAAGATGTCTACAATCGATTGACCACGCTGCTGCAAGGCAATAAAGACATCAACGGCGTGATCGTCGGTTGGGATGAATTGAGCGCGCCGGCGGTTCGCGCGGTCGAACAAGCTAAAATGGCGGACAAAATTAAGGTCATGGGCATGGATGGAATTCAGCCCGTGTATGACTTGATGCGTAAAGGCAATTCGCCTTATGTCATGTCCGTCGCCTACAGCAAGAAATCCATTGCAGAGAAAACCGTGGACGTGGTCGCCGACGCGATCGATGGTAAGAAGATACCATTCCGCGCACTTTGGACGCGGACTTGCCTCGTGACTAAAGAAATCGTTCCGAAAGCCGGTCAAGATATGGACTTCAAAACCTGTACGCCGTTCTCCGGTGAGGTGAAAGCGGACTAGTTCTTCGCATGCCGCCAAGGCAGCACGCCCAGGCCGCGCTACCCGGTGAGGTTGGCGCGGCGCCGCTACTGGAAGTTTCGGAAATCAGCAAAGACTTTCCTGGGCAACGTGCATTGGACGGGGTAAGCATGACCTTGCAGCGCGGTGAAATCCACGCTTTGCTCGGAGAAAACGGCGCCGGCAAGTCGACACTAATCAAGATCATCAGCGGTGTTTACCAGGCTAACGGTGGCCAAATCCTGGTCGATGGCCGAGTCGTCCATTTCAATCATCCGCATGCTGCCCAAGCCGCAGGCATCGCCGTGGTTCACCAGCACGGCAACCTGGTTCAGAGCTTAACACTGCAAGAAAATCTGATGCTGGGCGAGCGATTGCCGCGTCGCGCCGGCGTGTTCATACGTTGGCGCGCCGTTCAGGAGAGGGCGGCGCGTTTGTTGCGGCGCGTCGGTTTAAGCATCGATCCGACAACACTTGTTTCCGCGCTGCGGCCCGACCAAGTCGCGATGGTGTCAATCGCCAAAGCGCTTGCCACCGACGCCAAAATCATCATCCTCGATGAGCCTACTACGGCGTTGCTACCGGGAGAGGTCGCGACCTTGTTCGCGCAGATGCGGCGACTCGCAAGCGAAGGCCACGGATTTCTGTATGTCAGCCATCGCCTATCGGAGGTATTTGATATCGCCGATCGCGCCACGGTATTGCGCGACGGTAAGCGTGTTTGGTCATGCGACGATCGTGCCGGGCTACGCCGCGAGGACGTGGTGGCGGCCATCGTCGGCAAGGAAAAAGAGCTGGCAACGATGGAAGTTGCGCGTCCAAGTCAAGCGCTTGGTGCGGAATTACTCGCGGTAAAAGATTTGTCATCGGCGCGGGTGAACAAAGTTTCCTTCACATTGAGAGCCGGCGAGATCGTCGGCCTTGCCGGATTGCCCGGCAGTGGCGCCGAGGAATGCCTCGATCTGATCTATGGCCGTGACTCGCAAAGCGGCGGCACGATTGCCGTTGCGGGCGTTATCACGCGTTTTTCCGCGCCACGCGCAGCCGTTGCAGCGGGGTTGGCGTTAGTGCCAAAGGATCGTCTGGCGGAAGCGGCGATGCCGGGATTTTCCGTACGTGAGAATGTTTCGTTGCCGTCCCTTGCGCGTTTCGTGACTGATCCGATTTTGCGTTTGATTAAACGTGGTAAGGAACGTGCGATGGTGCGCGATGTTGTCGAACGCCTCAATGTGAAAACCCTTAGCTTGGAGTCGAAGATCGATTCCCTCAGCGGCGGCAATCAACAAAAAGCGATTCTCGCGCGCTGGCTTGGTGCGAATGCCAAAGTCTATTTGCTTAACTCGCCGACCGCGGCCGTTGATGTCGGCGCCAAGGTCGAGATCTATCGTTTATTGAAGGACATTGCAGCCAATGGCGCCGCGGTATTGTTTACCTCGACGGAAGTGGAAGAATTTCCGCGCCTGTGCAATCGGGTGCTGGTGTTTCGCGCTGGCGGTGTCGTGGCTGAGTTGCATGGAAATGATGCAACCGAGGCACAGATACTTCGCCTTGCCGTCGGCGTGGACGAAAAACAGAAGGTCGCGTAGAGCGGGATAATCGGATGCAAAAAAACGGTGTAGACGTGATCGGCTGGCTGTCGCGCTATGGCACGATTTTATTTCTATTGCTGCTGGTCATCGGTTTCAGTTTCGCGCGCGCCGATGTGTTTGCGACTCAACTGAATCTGCTCAACGTTCTCAATCAAGCGTCGATCCTGTTGATCATTTCTTCCGGGCTAACGGTTTGCCTGGTGATGGGATTGTTCGATCTTTCAATCGCATCGATGGCGACGCTTGGCGGCTATTTGGTGTGCAAGCTGTTGGTCGATCAAGGAGAGATTCCGCAACTGTGGTTGACCTTGATCGGCGTGTTGATTTTTGCCGGTATGGTCGGCGTG
>JANNFT010000318.1:0-1840 GCA_031380185.1 Pseudomonadota bacterium | reverse complement strand
CATTAAATATATCGAGTGGCTGAAAGCCGCGTCCCTATTGCCTCTCAGAACATACTTGCTTGAGAGGCAAGCGGGGAGCGGCTCCTGGCGATGCATTGTTCGGAAACATTAGCCTTAAATTTGTCATTGCGAGGAGCAAAGCGACGAAGCAATCTCGTATTTCATCGTGGACAAAATCGAGATTGCTTCGTCGCAAAGTACGCGCCTCGCAATGACCAAACGGTAAATGTCCCTTTTCTAAATTTTTGACGCGAACAGCGCATAGGTTTTGAATCTCATGAATCGTCAATTTCGTTTTGCCATATGCTTACTGCTATTCACGTCAATGCAATTGTTCGCACAAGACGCGCCCGTCCCCATCGAGAAAGAGCCGCGCCATAAGCTCGTGTTCGAAAACGACTTGGTGCGCATTTTCGACACACGTATCCCCGTCGGTGATGTGTCGCTGTTTCACACCCATAGTTTCGATAGCGCGTTTGTCTGTATCGTTGGCGGGGAAACCCAATCGGAATAATTGGGTAAGGCCATACAAAAACGGCCGCCATTCAAAGCCGGAGACGTTTGGTATCGCCCCCATTCCACTGCGCCCCTAACCCATCGCGTAACTAACCTGGGGCAAACCAACTTCCGCGTGCTGGATATCGAACTGCGAAATCCATTGCTGGAGTCCGAGGTCGCGATAACGAAGCTGCCGAAGGAGTTTGTGCCGCTCCTCGAAAACGAGCGCGTGCGCATGACACGTCTGACACTCATACCCGGCGCTAAAACGCCCGCGCACACCCTGACCCGCCCCGCGCTATTCGTGATCGTCAAGGCCAGCAAGGCAGTGTTCGATTTGCCACGCCAGCGGCGGCTGACGGACTACGATCCCGGCGATTATTTTTTGGTTCCGGCGAACGCGGAACGTTTTATCGGCAACTTCGGTGACAAGACTTTTGAAGCCGTTCAAATAGAAATAAAGTAGCTTTCACTATTTGGGAACACGCAACCATGAGCATCAAACAACTATTCGACTTAACCGGAAAAATCGCCCTAGTCACCGGCGGTTCGCGTGGACTCGGCCTGCAGATGGCCGAAGCGCTTGGCGAAATGGGCGCGAAGATTGCCATCACCGCGCGCAAGAAAAATGAACTTGACGAAGCCGTCGCGCACCTCTCGGGCATGGGCATCGAGGCCTACCCGCTGGTGACGGACTTGCAAGATCCGAGCGTCGCCGAGCCGACGGTTCTCGACGTCATCAAGCGCTGGGGCAAGATCGACATACTGGTCAACAACGCCGGCACCACCTGGGGCGCGCCCGCCGAGGATCACCCGCTCGACGCTTGGAACAAGGTGATGAATCTCAATCTCACCGCGGTGTTTTTGATCTCTCAGGCGGTCGGCAAACACAGCATGATTCCGAATAAATATGGCCGCATCATCAACATCGCCTCCATCGCCGGCATGAAAGGTTCGATGCCCGACACCTTGCGCACCATCGCCTACAACGCCAGCAAGGGCGGCCTGGTCAACATGACGCGCGCACTCGCTGCCGAATGGGGGCAATACAACATCACCGTTAACGCCATTTGCCCCGGATTTTTCCCCTCAAAAATGACTAAGGGCATTTTCGAAATATTGGGGAAGGAAGGATTGACGAAAGGAGTGCCCCTCGGCCGCGTCGGCGGGCCGGAAGATTTAAAGGGCGCGTGCGTGTTGTTTGCGTCGGACGCCTCGCAGCAGATTACCGGGCAGTGTCTTGCGGTCGATGGCGGCGTGATGGCGGTATGAGTTATATCTCCCCGTTGATATGCTCTCCTCCCCTTCAAGGGGAGGATTGAGGAGGGGATGGGTTTTGTTA
>JANNFT010000301.1:0-5994 GCA_031380185.1 Pseudomonadota bacterium | reverse complement strand
GTTTCCTTTGCTTATCGTTGGCTTTCCAGGCGGCGATGAGGCGAATTTCTTCGTCTCGGTAAGTAAATTACCCCGCCGCTTGCGGCGGGGTAATTTACTTTTCTGATCTACGGGCTGCAAGCCACTATCCACAAGCCTCTTCAGCCATGCCTTGCCAGGGGACAAGGGGAATAAGCCTCGCGGCAGCATAGACAATATGTAAGGTGCGCATCGCGCATGCGGATTTTCGATTGAGCGATGCGGGAGAATAAGTCCGCGTGCGCGATGCGCACCCTACGCCCGCTGAAGCCGGGGGGTTGGACCAGGGGATCGGCCTGAGGTTTGGTCACTGAGCTTGGCACGGGTTTCCGCGCGCATTGAATGCGGCGACGCGAATAATAAGAAAAGGAACAACAATGAGAATATTAGTGATCGACGATCATGGCTTGTTTCGGGCAGGGTTGGCGCTGTTGTTGCAGCAATTGCAATCGAATGTCGTCGTGATCGAGGCGGAAAGTTGCGAGCAGGCGCTGACGCTTTAGAATCAGCATTCAGAATCCTTTGAACTCATTCTGCTTGATGTATTCTTGCCCGGCATGTTTGGCCTGGATGGCATCGCACCGTTACGCGAGCGTTACCGCGATGCCCGGATTGTCGCGGTCTCGTCGTCGGAAGATCCCGATTTAATGCTGCGGGCGTTGGACCTTGGCGCGATGGGCTACATTCCAAAAACCACTTCTTCGAAAATCATGTTCGATGCTGTGCGGTTAGTGCTCGATGGTGGCATTTATCTGCCGCCGGCGATACTAGCGGTGTTGTCGCGTCGCGGCCTTTCCTTGTCCAAAGACAGCGTAGCGATTACGCCAGGCCGTAAGCAGCCTACGCAACCTGGCCTGAGTCCGCGCGAAATTCAAGTGTTGTATCTCCTTATGCAGGGCCGATCGGGAAAGGAGATAGCTCTCGATTTGACACTCTCCTTAAACACGGTAAAGTCGCATACGAGCGCGATTTTGCGTGCGCTGAACGTGACGACTCGAACCCAAGCCGTGGTGGCGGCAAGCCGGCTGGGTTTGCGATTTGCCGGAGACGTTTTGTGAGCTTGAATGTCGCTGCCACGGGCGCTCGGCGGCAAAACATTCGACATGACACTTCGAGAAGTAGCACCAGCGCGGCGTTCAGGATGGGATTCGCCAAAATCTTTGCGCCGCTCCGGACGGTTTTATACGATGAATTTTGCTTGCGCCCTACCCATCTTTCGAATGTTACAACTTCGCGAAATCCCAATTCGGATCGGGCAATTGAGCGAACACGCGGCGCAATCCTTCGCCCCATTGCGTATGTATCATACCGAAATAAGGATCATCCTCGAGAATGCGGCGCTGCATGCCGGCGCGCAGACTGCCGTTGCGATAGACCAGCAAATCGATCGGTAGGCCGACGGAAATATTGCTGCGCATGGTCGAGTCGAACGACACCAACAGGCATTTGGCCGCTTCGACGAGATTGGTCGTTGGCTTGATCACACGGTCGATGATAGGGCGGCCATACTTGGTTTCACCGATCTGGAAAAACGGCGTTTCGGTGGCTGCTTCGATGAAGTTACCTTCGTTGTAGATGAGGAACAAACGCTGCCGCTCACCCTGTACTTGACCACCCATGATGAAAGAGGCGCTGGCGTCGACGTTGGACTGGGTCAAGTGGGTGACGTCGCGCTGGCGCACCTGGCGCAGGCAATCCCCAAGCAACGTGGCGATTTCAAATAGCGATTTTGCAGTCCAGATGGTCGGTCCGTCGTCGGTTCGCCGTGCTTGATTTTCAAGTTGATTGACCGCGCTTTGGGTCATTGAGAGGTTGCCCGAACTCATGATCACAATGACGCGATCCCCCTCGCGCTCAAACACTTTCATTTTGCGAAAACTGGATACGTGATCGACGCCGGCGTTAGTGCGCGAATCCGAAGCGAACACCATGCCGGCATCCAATACCAATCCAACACAATAGGTCATTGCGATTTCTAGTTAGGGTCAACCGAAAGCATAATGGAATCGCTTGGATGCGGCAACCCACGCGGCGCAACCGTTAGTTTTAATAACTTGACTTAAATTTTCGCCGGAATTATGAGGGCGATCACGTCGCGCGCCAGCGCAAATCCAACGTTAGCGGAAAATTTCGATTCGGCTGCTCCGCGGTCACCTGCATCGGTCCCGGGGTATGTCCGTGGTTCCAGAAACGCGCGACGCGGCGCGCCTCCGCTTCATTGGCATTGACCGGAAAGGTGTCGTAATTGCGCCCGCCCGGGTGGACGACGTGGTAGGTGCAGCCGCCGATGGCGCGATTGCTCCAGGTATCCACCAGATCGAACACCAACGGTGAATGAACCTCGATGGTTGGATGCAATCCCGATGGCGGTTTCCACGCGCGGTAACGCACGGCGGCGACGAACTCGCCGTGCACCCCGGTAGGCGTAAGCGGCACAAAACGACCATTGCAGGCGATGACGTGCCGTGCATCGGTCATGCCGTTCACTTTAACCTGCAGGCGCTCGACGGATGAATCAACGTAGCGCGACGTGCCGGTTTGCGCGACTTCTTCTCCCAGCACGTGCCAAGGCTCGATTGCTTGGCGCAATTCCAACTGCACGCCGGCGTACACCACCGTGCCATAACGCGGAAACCGAAATTCGACGAAGGGGGCGAACCACTCATCGCTAAACGCATAACCCGATGCTTGCAAATCGCGCACGATGTCGCCCATGTCCTGGGCGATGAAATGCGGCAACATCCAGCGATCATGCAGCGCCGTACCCCATTGCACCAGCTTGCCCCGGTATGGCGTGCGCCAGAAGCGCGCCACGAGCGCGCGCAACAGCAGCGTCTGCGCCAGGCTCATGCGCGCGTGCGGCGGCATCTCGAAGGCACGAAACTCCACCAGCCCCAAGCGGCCGGTCGGCCCATCTGGCGAATAAAGTTTATCGATGGAAAATTCGGCGCGATGCGTGTTGCCGGTTAGATCGACCAACAAATGGCGCAGCAATCGGTCAACCAGCCACGGACGTTTGCTTTCCTCCGTCGTGTCGAGCGCCTGATCCATTTGCTGGAACGCGATCTCGAGCTCGTATAGGTTGTCATTGCGCGCTTCGTCGACGCGCGGCGCCTGGCTGGTGGGGCCGATGAACATGCCGGAGAACAAATACGACAGCGCCGGATGATGCTGCCAGTAGCTGATCAGGCTTTTTAAAAGATCGGGTCGCCGCAGGAACGGGCTATCGACAGCCTTGGCGCCGCCAAGCGTGATGTGATTGCCGCCGCCGGTTCCGGTATGGCGGCCGTCGACCATGAACTTCTCCGTTCCCAGCCGGGTCTGCCGCGCCGTTTCGTAGAGTTGTGTGGTATTGGCGACGAGTTCATTCCAACTTGCCGCCGGATGAATATTGACTTCGATCACACCGGGATCGGGCGTCACATTCAACACCTTGAGCCGCGGATCCGGCGACGGCGGATAGCCTTCCAGCCTGAGCGGCAAGCCGAGCTCCGCGGCCACTTTTTCGATTCCTGCAATAAGACTCAACGCATCTTCCAAACGTTTCAGCGGCGGCAGAAAGACATGCAGCAAACCGTCGCGCACTTCAACGCAGCAGGCCGTTCGCACCACCTCTTTTGGCTTGGGTGATTCGTTGGGCGGCGCTTTGGCCGCGCGTTTCTTCGCGGCTCCCTCTTCTGGATCGAGCAATTCAGCGCGCGCGTCGAACGGGTCGCGATCAAATTCGGCTTCGACATCTTCCGCAAGGCGCTCCGGCAACGATTCCAACGGTAGCCGATAGCCTAAGGGTGAATCGCCGGGCAACAAGTAAAGGCGCTCGCGTTTGAGCGGCCAAGGCGAGCTGTGCCATAGCGCGTCGCTATTGCTGGCGGCAGCCGATGCTAGCGGCTTGAGCGGCAGCACAAAGCCCGCGGCCTGTTCCAATCCGCGCCCGAGCAATTGCGCGAGCCGCGAGCGCTCGCCAGAATTCTTCATCGGGATTGACAGCGGATCGAGATTTACCGGTAGATTCGCCTCTGAACGAATGACGTTCAACGGATCCTCGAAGGCGGTGATGACGTAGCGCTCGGAAAGGCCGAGCGCTACGGCGAGTGCGCGGACGAAACGTTCCGCATCCGCCGCCACAATCGCTTTGCCGCCCGCCTCGCGTGCGATCAGCGTGACATCTCGCCATAGCGCTTTGCCGTCGACGCGCCAATACAAGCCGAGCGCCCATCGCGGCAGCGGCTCACCCGGGTACCATTTGCCTTGGCCATAAAACACCAGGCCGTTCGCGGCATACTGCGACTTGAACCGCCACGCCAACGCTTCGGCAAGTTCCCATTTTTTTTCTGACAGTACGGTGTAATTCCATTCCGCCCCGTCCATGTCGTCGATCGACACGAAGGTCGGTTCACCGCCTTGGGTCAACCGCACATCCTGTGCATTCAGCTCCTTGTCGACGTGCTGGCCGAGCGCTTCAATCGCTGACCACTGCGCTTCGCTGTAAGGTTTAGTGACGCGCGGATCTTCATGGATGCGAGTGACACTCATGGCGACGTCCAGCGTCGTCTCGCAGACGTCGGTGGCGCCGGATACCGGCGCCGCGCTGGATGGGAACGCCGTACACGCGAGCGGGATATGCCCCTCGCCCGCCATCAGCCCCGAGGTCGGGTCCAAACCGACCCAGCCGGCGCCGGGCAAATAAACTTCGGCCCATGCGTGCAAGTCGGTAAAATCCTGAGCCGGCCCGGACGCGCCGTCTAGGGATTTGATATCGGCCGTGAGTTGGATCAAATAGCCGGATACAAAACGCGCCGCCAAACCAAAATGGCGCAAAATCTGCACCAATAGCCAGCCTGAATCGCGGCAAGAACCCGAAGCGAGGGTCAACGTTTCCTCTGGTGATTGCACTCCGGCTTCCATCCGCACCAGGTAGCCAATTTCTGCTTGCAGCCGTTGATTGATTGCAACCAGAAAATCAACGATGGCGACACCGGGCACGTAGCCGCCATCTCGAAATCGCGCCAGCCACGCTTTCAATTCTGGACCCGGCAGATCTTTCTCTAAATAGGGCGCAAGCTCAACGGCAAGCTGCGCGGGATATTGAAACGGGAAAGTTTCTGCGTAGGGCTCGACAAAAAAATCGAACGGGTTGATCACCGTCATGTCGGCGACCAGGTCCACCACGATGTTTAATTCCTTCGCCTTTTCGGGAAACACCAGCCGCGCGATGTAATTGCCGTAGGCGTCCTGCTGCCAATTGACAAAGTGCTTCGCCGGCGCGACCTGTAGCGAATAGCTCAGAATAGGTGTGCGGCAGTGGGGAGCGGGACGCAAACGCACCTCGTGTGGCGCGATACCGATCAGCCGGTCAAAACGATAGTGGGTCTTGTGATGCAGGGCGATACGAATTGTCATGACTGGAAATTAAAGAGTTAAGGCTACGGGCACAACGCACGCCGGCGTTGGTGTGCGTCGCTTGTGGGAGGCAAATTATTGATCGACCGGCGCCAGAAAATGGCTACTGATCTCGTTGTTAAGCGCGGCAAGCCGATCGAGAAAATCCATCAAATATTCATGCAGCCCTTGTTCGATTATGCGCTCAGTTCGCCCGTAATGGAGTTGCGCATGGATTTCGCCCGCGAGCCGCTCCGGCTCGAGCGAGACGGAATCGCACAATTCCTTGAGGATTTCATAGATGTCGTTCAAGCATGAGTGCAACGAGCGCGGAATGTCGTCGCGAAGTATGAGCAGCTCGGCCACGCGCATCGGCGTAATCGAATCACGGTAAATCTTACGATAAGACTCGAAAGAACCGACCGAACGCAACAGCGCGCCCCATTGATAATAATCGACGGCGCCGCCGACGTCGTCGACGCTGGGCAGTAGGGTATGGTACTTGACATCGAGGATACGCGCGGTGTTATCGGCGCGTTCGAGAAATTGCGGCAGGCGGATGAAGCGGTAAGCTTCATCGCGCAACATGGTGCCGAA
>JANNFT010000292.1:0-38055 GCA_031380185.1 Pseudomonadota bacterium | reverse complement strand
CGATTATTTCAAACGCGTGAACGATACCAAAGGCCATCTGGCCGGCGATCAAGTGCTGAAGCAATTGACCTTAGCCATACAACCCGATGTGCGAACGACGGACTTTTTTGGCCGTTTCGGCGGCGAAGAATTCCTACTGATCTTGTCGGAGACGTCGTTAGCGGGCGCCTTTGCCCACGCTGAACGGTTACGGCATAAAATGGAGCAACTGCAGTTCTTGGAAATCGACGCATCACTGCGGATTAGCGTTTCAATCGGCGTAACCCAATATCGCCCGCGAGAGGAAATATCCACGACGCTAAATCGCGCCGATATGGCGCTTTACGACGCTAAGGCGCAGGGACGTAATCGTGTTATGCGAGAAAGAGATCGATTAGCCGTTCGCACCAGTCCTGGGCCGACAGCAAAATCAGCGTAGCGGTCGACGCACTATATTCTTGAGTTTTAGTCCTGTCGTAAGCGCATCGATATTAGCGGCGATGTCAATCCAGCGTCGTTCGATCATACCGCGCGTCCAAATCGACGAATGCGGTGTCATCAATACGTTTGTGAGGGAAGCGAATGGATGTATCGATGGCGCAATGCTCAAATCATCCGGTGTGGGGTAACGATACCACGCGTCGATTACGGCGCCGGCAATGGTCTTGTCTCGCAATGCTTCAAATAGTGCGTTCTCATCAATAATCGCGCCGCGGGCAACGTTAATGATGACCGACGATTGCCGCATTTGCGCCAGCGCCGCGCGATTGATCAGCCCGACGGTCTGCGGCGTCAGTGCGATGCACACAGCGACAAAATCACAGCGACGAAGGAATTCGTGCAAACGCTTTAACGGATAGATTTCGTCCACAAACTCCGGCGTGGCGCGCACCGTGCGATTGCACCCGAGCACCGTTGTGCCAAAAGCCTTTGCTAATCTCGCCGCCGCGAGGCCAATAGGCCCTAAGCCGAGAATACCCACCGTTTTTCCGTAAAGTTCTTCGTGTAGCGGGGCGCCCGTGCGCCCGCTCATGCGCCAGCTTCCTGCCTTCATCGACTCGTGCGCTGCGACAAATTCATGGCACCACGCCAACATACTCATTAAGACGTATTCACCACCGGCGATATCGTGCCCATAGGCGTTACAAATAGTCGCCCGTTGCGGAACCTCATTGAAGTTAATTTGATCTAGTCCGGCGCCGGGTACTTGAAGTAGGCGCAAGTTCGGCGCAGGCGGCATATCTAAATATTTGAGCGCTATGATAATGTCGGCGCCGGACATGGCCTTCACTAAACCCTCCGGCGCTACATTTTCTGTCAAACGCGTGATCACCGCCGGCGTGTTGAGTTTTCGCTGCAACGTCTCGAGAAGTTCGTAGACCAAAAAGCCGTAAAGGAGGATGTTTGCGGACTTATTGTTATTAGACATGATCCCGACGAGCAATTCCGTTCAATTCGGATTGCACACAAAATGAATATCGAACGCTTAGTACAATGCAGGGGACAACGCTATCAAAACCTTCCCCACACCGCCACAATTTAAATCCTAACGCCTTGCGTTATGCGCGATTTGCCGCCGCGCGCCGGTCACGCGTCATCATTGCACGCCGGTCGTGGCTATAGACCTGACGCCGCTCAGCGAGGGGCGACAAGCGAACCTCAGGATTACGGCGGCGGTCGCCGGCGTGGCGGCGATCCGAGCGCGTCCGTCGCTCGGAAAATTCAACCCGAGCACGCGGAGCCAAGCAGCGCCTAACAAATTGCTCCAAATCGCGGGATTGGTAGACCACATCACCGCGTAAATAAAAAAACGGTAGGGTTGGATCGAATTTACGATCATTGTCAAGCCAAGCGCTGGCCTGCTTTCTCGGCATAAATCTCTGCAACATCCTACTTGCCTCGTCCGCGCTTACCCAACGAGAAGGATTCGTCCGTTCCATACCTTAAGCCTTACTTTCCAATGTCGACCCGGCAGAGAGAAACTACTAAATCGCGTACACTCGATATTATCCTAGAAACGGCAGTTGACCGCCGACGCAGCGTCCAACTGCCGTTCCTAGGATTATCAAGCCGTTCGACTATAAATTGCAATCGGCCATGACCCGAATTCAAACGACAACCGTTTATACAGGTGTCACACCCACACTCTATCGAAAGGAATTGTAGCGATGAAGAAAAAAATGCTGGCTGGGCTCTGCCCGGCGCTACTATTACTGACACCCAATGAACTTTTGGCAGAACAGAATAACGCTACCGCGTTAACCATCTACAGTTCGGCCCGAGCCGGAACAATCTCACCCGAAACCTTTCGCGACGGCGGTAACGGCCAAAACGTGCCCGGCTACGCGCTGGTCCGCCAAGAACGCAATGTTAATCTTGAGCAGGCGCGAAGCATCGTTCGCTTTACCGATGTTGCCGCGCTGATTGATCCCACAACCGTATCATTCACATCGCTGACGGACCCCGAAGGCGCCCGCGTGATCGAACAGAGTTATCAATTCGATCTGGTCAGCACAGAGAAGGTGCTACAAAAATACATCGACAACGAAATTACAGTCGAACAACAGCGCGGCGACAAGACGGAAATTATCGATGGCGTACTCACCAGCACATCTGGAAACTTGATACTGCGTAAAGATGACGGCAGCGTTCGTATCGTCAACGGCTATTCCGCGATTAGACTGCCAAAATTGCCCGGCGGCTTAATCACTAAACCGACGCTGGTTTGGGATATCGCAACCAACAAGCTCGGGGCGCATCGCACTCGTGTTGCCTATCAAACCAGCGGCATTACTTGGTGGGCGGATTACAATTTTACTTATTCTGACGGCAAGGATGCGAACGCTTGCAAGCTCGACGCGAGCGCATGGGTTAGCATTGTGAATCAATCGGGTGGCAGTTACCAGGACGCGAAACTAAAACTCATCGCCGGCGATGTGCAACGCACTCAGCCGGCTCCGTCGCCGCGCATGATGATGGAAAGCCGTGACGCGAAGATGGCGGACGCGGCGCCGGCATTCGCGGAAAAGTCTTTCTTCGAATATCATCTTTACACCTTGGGCTTTCCAACTACGCTTCCCGATAACTCGACTAAGCAAATCGAATTGTTCCCCCCGGCGCGCGGCGTGCCCTGCGAAAAAACCCTGTTCTATGTCGGCCAAGCGGCGCCGTACTACCACTACGGCAGTCCTATGGTTGAGCGTAATTTTGGCGTAGAGCCGAACAAGAAAGTCGACGTGTTTATTTCCTTCAAAAACACCAAAGAAAACAAAATGGGCATGCCGCTACCCGCAGGGCGCATTCGCGTCAGTAAGCTCGATACGGCAGATAACAGCCTAGAATTTATTGGCGAAGATCGCATCGACCACACGGCGAGGAATGAGAAGGTATCGCTAAAATTAGGTAGCGCATTCGACGTCGTCGGCGAACGCCGTCAAGTCGACTTCCGTGTCGACACCAATGCCAAATGGATGGAAGAAGATATCGAAATCAAAATTCGCAATCAGAAAGATGAACCCGTCACGGTGACCGTCAAGGAAAGCCTGTATCGTTGGAGCAATTGGAAAATCAGCAAGAACTCCATGGCTTACAACAAGCAGGATGCGCACAGCGTGCATTTTCCGCTGAAGCTCGCTAAAGGCGCAGAAGGTATAGTTCGCTACACGGTACGCTATACCTGGTAATGGCATTGAGCCAGGAGGCGCATGGATGTTGGCTCCCGGCGATGCCACTGGGTTGAGCCGCATCAATACGGGGGTGACCTCGGGCCATTTGCTCTACAGGCATTTTATTTTTTTAATCTTTTTGAGGGGGAGAAATGAAACAACGAATCGGATTTATCGGCGTCGGCCTGATGGGTCATGGCATGGCAAAAAATCTAGTCGAGAAAGGTTTTCCGTTGACGGTATTGGGCCATAAAAAACGCGCGTCGGTGGAAGATCTAAAAAAACGCGGCGCGAAAGAAGCGAAAACGGTGAAGGCCTTGGTCGAGGCATCCGACGTGGTCATTTTGTGCGTTACCGGCACCCCGCAAGTTGAAGATATGATCTATCGTGCGGATGGCATTCGCGCCGCCGCGCGCAAAGGATTAGCGGTAATCGATTGCTCCACCAGCGAGCCACCCTCTTCCACCAAGATCTATGCCGATCTGAAAAAGCTCGGCGTCACGTTCGTCGACGCGCCACTGACGCGCACGCCGATCGAAGCGGAACAAGGTCGCTTGAACACGTTAGTCGGCGCGGAAGCAAAAGTATTGAAAGCAATTCGGCCGATTCTGGATGCGTTTTGCGAAAACATTTTCCACATCGGTGGCCCGGTGAGTGGGCATCAAATCAAACTCATCAACAATTTTTTTGCTATCGGCCAAGGCGTGTTGATCGCCGAGATGTTTAGCGCGATGCGCAAGGTCGGCATCGATCCGAAAAAATTGGTGGAGTTGGTCAGCAAAGGCGCTGCGAATTCGGGATTATTTCAATTGATCGCCGGCGGCGCGGCCGAAGGCGATTTCGGGCGCATGAAATTCGCCATCGTCAATGCGGCGAAGGACGTGAGCTATTACAACCGCATGCTCGACAGCCTTGGGCTTATCGGGCCGATTGCTGCCGCATTGCAGCAATCACTGAAACACGCGGTTGCGCTCGGCTACGGCGATAAAATGGTGCCGTCATTAATTGCGGCGCAGCAGGAAATCAATCGGTTGCATTGAACTACTGAAGTTTGTCCGGCAGGAGCGGAAAGTGAGGTAGCGCTAGCACGTCGATGCCCTCGTCGCTCAGTTCTGCGACTTCTCGTTGCGATGCGCTGCCGCGAATACTGCGCGCTTCCGCTTCGCCGTAATAAATCTTGCGCGCCTCTTCGGGAAACGCGCTGCCAACATCCTCAGTGTGAGTGCGCAGATATGTCATCATTTTTCGCCACACGGCTTCAGTAGAAATATTGTGTGACATCGCGACGCTTGTTCGCGCCGGCGCCGAATGTTTCGCAAAGTTCAGCCGCGGCGCCGCGGGACGGCGCAAAATGCTCGTCGAAGCGCAGAGCGGACAAGATACACCGCCCTTTACCTGCTGCGCTTCGAATCCTTCTAGAGAATCAAACCAACCTTCGAAGGCATGGTCTTGTTCGCACGTTAAGTCGTAAACGACCATCGCAATTGCGGGAATAGTTCGGTGAACGAACTATTTCGCGACTTGCCTCTCGCGCATTTCTTCTAACGTCTTGCAGTCGATGCACTTCGTTGCCGTGGGGCGCGCTAACAGGCGCTTCAGTCCGATTTCGACGCCACAACTGTCACAGTAGCCGTACTCGCCGGCGTCAATTTTGGCGACCATCTCGTCGATTTTTTTGATCAATTTACGTTCACGGTCGCGGTTACGCAATTCCAGCGCCATGTCCGATTCTTGCGTCGCACGATCATTAGGATCGGCGAAAATTGTCGCTTCGTCTTGCATCGTATGCACGGTGCGATCGATATCGATGCCCAAATCGGCCTTCCATTCATCCAGCAGCTTGCGGAAATGACCAAGCTGACGCTTGCTCATATAGGCCTCGCCCTTCTTTTCAACGTATGGGGCGAATTGCTTAGTTGTTACTTCACGCATGGATCCCATTAATCATTACCCATTCTTAAAATTAAGCGCAGAAATTCGCGATAAACTCGCCGAACTAAATTGTAAATAGTAACACAGATCAATTACGCTATCGAACTACGTTAGCCCGAATAATTCCATGCGTCTATGCTGTTCTGATCGCGCCCTAATCGGTTAAACTTGTAATATTCTCAACGCTTTAGAGGCGCGCGCCATGAATCAAATAGCTCGACAAAAATACACCGCCGTCGCGATTTGGCTGCATTGGATCATCGGCTTCGCACTACTGGCGCAACTGGCTCTTGGGCTGTATATGGTTGATATTCCGAAAGAAACGCCGGATCGCGGCTGGTATCTCAATTTGCACAAATCAATCGGCGTGACTCTCGCGTTATTTATTTTGCTGAGAATTTGCTGGCGGCTGGTCCGTCGCCCGCCGCCGCTTGATCGCCTGATTCCAGCGTGGCAGGTGATCGCGTCAAAAATCAGCCATTCGGTGCTTTATTTGGGCATGGTCGCAATGCCGGTTACCGGCATGATTATGTCGTCCAATAGTAAATACGGCGTTAAAGTGTGGGGAATTCCACTTATCGCCGGCAGTGATGACAAATCCGCCCGAGAATTTTGGCTCGAATTGCACGAGATCACCGCTGATATCCTTATCGTGGTGATTGCGATACACGTGCTCGCATCATTAAAGCATCTGATGATCGAAAAGAATGGCATATTTCAGCGGATGCTGCCCTAAATCGACAGACTACTCCGTGGCGCCAAGGGATTCGAGTAATACAACAATTTCGTTGTGCTGAAGTTCGCGCGCCACGGCCAGCGCGGTCTTGCCGCGACGGTCTGTCAGTTGCGGGTCGGCCTTAGCGTCAAGCAGCACCCGTGCCGTTGCGCCGTCGCCGTGCCCTGCCGCCCACATTAGCGCCGTCAGATCATTTTGGTAACGCGCATTTACATCGACTCCTTGTTCCAGCAACGCCTTGACTACCTGCGCCTGGCCATTGCCCGCCGCCAACACCATGGCAGTTTTGCTCGACTGGTCTTGAGCGCTCACATCCGCGCCCTTTGCCAACAATAGCTTGACGATGACGGCATGTCCCTGAAACGCCGCGCTCATCAGAGGCGTGATCTTTTCCAAGTTAGGTTGGTTAACGTTGCCACCCGCATCCAATAATATTTTCACCATCTCGATATTGCCGTTCCGGGCGGAAAGGTTTAACGGTGTATCGCCCGCGCGATTACGTGAGTTCGGCGCTGCTCCGGCATTCAACGCGCGAATCAGCAAATCCAGTTGATTGCGCTTCGCTGCTGAAATCAACTGGGCGTTGATGTTCATCGATTGGTAGGTTTCTTGCGCGCTTACCGCGAGGATCGGCAGCAGCATTAACGCAACGAGTTTCATGATGCGGGGCAACATTTTTTTACACCTTTCGTCGAAGCAATCTATGTGATAATAGCGCCGCGTTATTGTATCGAAGGCGCTTAGCCTTTGTTGCCTTAAATTATGTATAACGTTAAATAATTATCTGTAAAACAACATTGGAGGTTACATGGAATTTATCAAGTCAAAACTGACTCTCGGTATAGCGGCCAGCCTCTTGATTTCGGTCACCGCATTTGCGGCTGAAGAGATTCAAGGCGGCGCTGTTACCGCGTCGAAACCGATGTCGAGTAGCCTGGTGCCCGTCACCCAGGCGATGCTTAGTGCATCCGAAGGCGACGGTAAGCATTGGTTGCATCCGAATGGCAACTACGCGCAAACCCGTTTCTATCCGGCTTCACAAATTAATACCGGTAACGTCGGCAAATTGAAACCCGCTTTTGTCTTTCAAACCGCCGTGCTGGAATCGATGGAAACCGCGCCGCTGATCGTTAATGGCGTCATGTTCCTCACGACTTCATATAACCATGTCTACGCGATAGACGCGGTGACCGGCGAAGAGTTCTGGCATTACAAACATAAAATGGGCGCAGTCACGACTTTCTGCTGCGGCCCGAACAATCGTGGCGTCGCCGCGCTAGACGGTAAATTGTTCATGGGTACGTTGGACGCCAAGCTCGTCGCACTCGACGCAAAGTCCGGCAAAGTGTTGTGGGAAACTTTGATTGCCGACCCTGAACTCGGTTACTCCGAAACCATGGTGCCGGCTGCAGTTGACGGCAAAGTGTTAATCGGCACCAATGGTGGTGAGTACGGCATCCGCGGTTTTGTCAAAGCCTATGACGCCAACGACGGCAAGTTGCTGTGGACGTTCCACACGATCCCGGAAAAAGGTCATGAAGGCATTTGGAACCCGAATGACGCCACTAATCGCAACATGAAACGCGATATCCCAGCAGAAAAAGAAGCGCTTGCGAAAAACGGCGGCGACTTTTACAAAACCCTCGGTGGTGGCGTGTGGATGACTCCGGCCGTCGATCTGGAGTCAAAATCGGTCTTCTTTGTCGTGGGTAACCCTTCGCCTGATCTGTATGGAGCGGAACGTCCGGGTGACAACCTCTACACCGACTCGATTGTCGCGGTGGACCTCAACACCGGTGCTTACAAATGGCACTTTCAGTATATTGCGCACGACGTCTGGGATCTGGACTCGGTAAGCCCCCCCATTTTGACGACGGCAAAAGGTAAAGACGGAAAAGACCGTAAAGTCGTGATCCATGGCGGCAAAACCGGCCACGTGTATGTGCATGATCGCGCAACCGGCGAATTGATCCGCTTCTCCGATGCCATGGTGCCGCAAGATGGCCTATGGTCCCTGCCCACCAAAGAAGGCGCGCGCATGAGCCTCGGCGCCAACGGCGGCGTGGAATGGAGCCCGATGGCGGTCAATCCTAAGCTGCGCTTGGCCTATGCTGCGAACCTGATCCAACCGATGACCTACCACGTTGAAGCAGCGGCCTATCCTGGCGGCAAATTGTGGCTGGGTGGCGCGTTCAAGACGATTCCGGGTGGTGCACAAACCGGCCGTCTGAGCGCGGTTAATATCGACACCGGTAAAATCGCCTGGCAAGCCGACACTCCGCAGCCACTGATGGGTGGCACGCTGGCTACCGACGGTGGCCTGGTGTTCAACGGTGAAGGCAATGGTTGGTTCAAGGCGTTCGACGCCAAGTCCGGCAAAGAACTGTGGAAGTTCAACTGCGGCGCGGGCGCCAACGCCCCCGCTGTTTCCTATATGGTCAACGGCAAGCAGTATATCGCCGTTGCTGCCGGTGGGAATACTCAACTGGACTTTAAACGTGGTAACAGCGTATTTGTCTTCGCTCTGCCGTAAACTTAAAGACTAGCTGCTTGTCATAGAAGGGCCGCTCCGGTGGAGCGGCCTTTTTCGTAATTAAGGATTACGCGTTAACATGAAAACAATATTCTTAGCATTGTCGCTGCTAGCTATCAGCCTAAATGCATTTGCCGCGAACCCAACAGCGGCTGTCAACAGCCCCGCGACTTGCGGTGTTTGTCATGGCATCGATGGCAACTCCCCGGCTGCGGCGTTTCCCAATCTCGCAAGCCAGAACGCGCGCTATTTGTATTTGCAACTGAAGGATTTTAAAGAGGGCCGTCGCAATGACCCCCTAATGAGCCCAATCGCGAAGCAACTGGAGAAAAATGAAATGCAGGCGCTGGCAAAACACTTTTCAGAGCAAAAACTCAAACCGCATAGCTTTAAGTCGGACAATGCGCGGGCCGCCGCCGGCAAAAAAATTGCCGACGATGCCTTGTGTCCCATGTGTCACCTAGGCGAATTTATTGGCCAGAACGAAATCCCAAAAGTGGCCGGTCAACACCCCGACTACGTTCGCAAACAATTGATCGATTTTCGCGCGAGGAATCGCACCAACGATGCCGGCAACATGACCGCCTACACGTCTAACTTAACCGATGATGACGTCGAAAACTTAGTGCACTATATCGGCACGCTAAATTAGTGCAATCACCAAGCTTACGAGGTTATTACCTCGGTTTGAGATGCGATACCATAGGCGCCGTGCCCATGAATAAACTGGCTGTTTTCGCCGTCATCTTATTGGCTGCCGGCGCATATTTTTATCGTGATCATTTGATCCCGTCTCAGGCCAAAAATCAACCGCCGCAGAAGATTTACACATGGAAAGATACAGACGGTAAAACCCACTACAGTGGTGACAAATCCGGCGCGCCGGCGCATGCAAAACCAGCCGATCTGCCTGAAATCGGCAGCATCGAAACCGACCAGACGGCATTGGAAAAACAAGCTAAGTGGCTGAAACAGAAAGAAACAGCAGCGGAATCCGGCGACGCAGAAAAGCCTAAGCTGCCTCTAATTGCGCAATTTGGCGTTGGAACGCATGGAAAAAGCCGCTGACAATTTGACGAAATAAGTACGCATCGTCAGCGCCACGCCAGACGCCGTGCGCTGCTTGATTCTCCAAGTGCCATGCCGCGATCGGAATTGCCCGAGGCCACCCCCCCCGTATCCATGCGCTGTTTCAGGCGCCCTACGTTTCGTAGGATGAAGCGTATTTTCGGATATTATTACTTGCCTAAAGCAAGTAATATTCGGGTTATAATATCTGCAATAAGAAAATCAATTGGATCCGCGCGACGGGTCTAACAAAAACGCTGCAAGCTGCCGAAGGGAGATGCCAATGACTCAACTGCATTCCGATCTAGTCCCGCACTACCAACAAATCATCGCGAGCATCATGTTGGCCGAAATCGCCGGCTATGACGATCGTCCTGTATTTGAACAGATCGACCTCATTTCTCGCGCACGCCAGTTGTTCGAGCGCGCGGTGGCGGAGTCAGGCAGCGAAAGCGTACAGGTGGTCGATCGCGAAAACAGCATTGTGTTGATATTTCCCGGCGATCCGCGTGATTGCCTCGGACTTGCAACGCGGCTCGCTGCGACGTTGGAAACGGATCAACGATATTCTAGTTTGCCGTTGCGCGTAGGGGTGAACCTGGGTCCAGTGACCCTGACCCGCAATAAAATGAGTGAAATTTGGGTAAGCGGCTCAGGGATCGATGACGCCGAGCGTGTCGCTCGCGCCGGATCGCTGCGCGAAATCTTGATGTCACGCTCGTATTATACGGTCCTATCGCGCGCGTCCATGGATGACAGACTGTTGCGCCACAAAGCGTTCGTCACCGATGAGCGAGATCTATCTTTTGCGGTCTATCAAATCGCGCGGCCAGAGACGACGCTGACGAGAGCCGAGCTGCCAGCGGCCAACCTGCCTGCCGCGCTGGACTACACCGCTCGTCGCGGCCGCGCACGTTGGAGCGCCATCGCCGCCTCGGCGTTGGTGGTGACTGGCGCCATTGCCATTTTTTATGCGCAAGCTCCAAATAACACGCCTTTCGTTCAGGCGCCTCAAAACCCGGCAAAAACCGCCGCGGCCAACACCACCCAGCCGCTCCCAGCGGCGCCGAAAGCTGCAATTGAGTTCAAGGCGCCGGAGCGCGAATCCGCCGCCATCACGGAGAAACTCATCGCTGCGACAACAGTCAGCGGTGCGACGCAAGCAACGACCGCGCCTAGGGCCAATAATACGCTTGAATCGTCACCTAAGTCGCAGGCTATGCGCCCGGTCACCGTGCAACTCGCCATCAAGCCGTGGGGGGAAATCTATGTTGATGGCAAGAAAGTTGGCGTGACGCCGCCACTGCGCAAGATCGATCTGCCGCCAGGCAAGCGCCTGATTGTGGTTCGCAATGCTGATTTTTTGCCGTTCGAAACCACTCTCGATATTCAACCCGAATCGCTGTTACAAATTTCCCATCGATTCGACAAATAATTGCGCAAGGCGGTGCGTCCGAAAATAGTTCAACATTGCGTTTTCGTCCTCATCTATCTGTTGGTGGGTTGCGGCCTTACTCAATCTAAGCCGGCGCCCGTGGTCGAATTAAGTCTGGGCCAATCGCAAATCGCAACGCGCAAAGGTGAACAATCGTTGGAAATTGGGTTGAAGCAATACGATCAGGGACTATACAAACGCGCGGCAGCCATGCTGTCGCAAGCACTCGAATCGGGACTACCTTCGGCAAAACAAATCATTGCGCACAAACATTTGGCATTTATCTATTGCACTTCAAATAAATTGAACCTATGCCGCGACGAATTTAGCAAAGCGCTCGCAGTCGATCCACGCTTCGACCTCGCGCCCGCCGAAGCGGGGCACCCGCAATGGGGTCCGGTATTTCGTAACGTTAAGTCGCGTCAGCCAGGCGCATCCTGAGAGGCAATATTAATGCGCCTCTGGCTCCGTTCCGGCCTCACTGCATCGGCAAGCCGACGTAATTTTCGGCCAGCGTCGTCGCCGCCGATCGGGAACTGGTGAGATAGGCCAATTCGGCCAACTGCACGCGATATTGAAATTCATCGGCGCCGGAAAAGCGATGCAACATTGAAGTCATCCACCAGGAAAATCGTTGCGTCGTCCAAACTCGGCGCAACACGGTCGCGGAATACTGATCGAGCAAATCGCCGTGACCGGTTCGATAAAATTCCGTCAGCGCCCGCGCCAATACCCGTACATCGGCGACGGCAAGATTCAGCCCTTTTGCGCCGGTTGGCGGCACGACGTGCGCTGCATCACCCGCTAAAAACAAACGACCATACTGCATGGGCTCAACAACAAAACTACGCATTCCGACAATCACCTTGCTGAAGATTGGGCCTTCCTTCGGCGTCCAACCATCATGCGTCGAGAGACGCCGACGGAACTCGGCCCAAATGCGATCGTCCGACCAATTCTCGGTTTTGTCGCTAGGATCAACCTGCAAATACATGCGCTGAATTTCCGGCGAACGCGTGCTGACCAAAGCGAAACCTCGATTATGCAGCGCATAAATAAGTTCATCTGACGATGGTGGCGCTTCGCACAAGATTCCGAACCAGGCGAACGGATAGATCTTCTCAAAGGTCGTGAGAACGCCCGCTCGAATCGACGGCCGGCAAATGCCTTGCGTGCCATCACAACCCGCGATGGCGTCACATGCAATTTCAAAATCGACATCGTCTTTACGAAAACGAATTTTCGGCGCTGCACTTTCAAGATCGGCGACCTTGACCTGTGACACACCGAAGATCAATTGGCCGTTGTCGTTTACCCGAGCCTGAACGAGATCTTTAATGACCTCGTGTTGCGCGTATACCATGACGGATTTTCCGTTGGTGAGGCTCGGAAAATCGATCCGATGCCCTTTGCCGTCGAAGCGAAGTTCGACGCCAAGATGCCGAAATCCCTCGCACTCCATACGATCGCCAACGCCGGTTTCGCGGAGAAGATCGATCGTGCCTTGCTCTAATACACCGGCGCGAATAGTCGATTCAATCTCGTCACGACCACGCGTCTCGATGACGATCGACTCGATGCCCTGCAAGTGTAGCAAGTGCGACAACATCAATCCCGCCGGTCCGGCGCCGACGATGCCGACTTGAGTTTTGAGTTTCATATTCTTATCGGGAATTCGCTAAGACGCTATTGAGACAGAATTTCGCCGCAATGGCAATCGCGCCGACAATGCGATTTGGCCGGCACAGCAACTCCGTGTAGCATTAAGCCCTCGTTTCGCCTCCCAATTGTGATAAAAATATGAACTTAGACCGCGTACCCGCCGGCCGGGATTTGCCGAATGACTTCAATGTCGTCATCGAAATTCCGATGCGTGGCGAGCCGATCAAATACGAACTCGACAAAACCACTGGCGCGATGTTTGTCGATCGCTTCATGTCCACCGCGATGCACTATCCGTGCAACTACGGCTACATTCCGAAAACGCTGTCGAAAGATGGCGATCCCGTCGATGTGCTGGTAGTCACGCCGGTGCCATTGATTTCCGGCGTGGTGGTGCGTTGCCGTCCGATTGGCATGTTGAAGATGACGGACGAAGCGGGCGGCGATGCCAAGCTGCTCGCGGTGCCCGTCGATAAGCTGTGTAACCTGTATCGAAACATAGAATCGCCGCGCGACTTTCCCGAACAGACGCTGGCACAAATCTCGCATTTCTTCCAACACTATAAAGACTTGGAACCCGGCAAGTGGGTCAGGGTCGAAGGTTGGGTCGGCGCGGAAGAAGCCAAGACGGAAATTCTCGATGGCGTGGAAAGTTATCAAGTTGCGAAAGAAAAACCGCTGTATTAGCTGTCATTTCCGCGCCGGCGGGAATCCGTTTAGCCGGATAAAGTTACCGCGATTTCCCGTCTGCGCGGGGATAGCGCCAGCAACCGCGCCCGAATTGCCTCACCGGCCAATGCCTAAAATAATCTGAATCGTCATGAATGAAATCGTAAAAGATTTTGCCTCGCTTAAATCCGCCGCGCCGTTTTGGTCGCTGCGTTATGTCAAAGAAAAATCGGAGATGCTTGCAGTGCGCGACGATGTCGCCGAGCCGCCACAATTATCGAATGATCGCGGCGCCATGCTGACAGCCATGGTCTCCGGCGGTTGCGGCTACGCGGCGACCAGCGACTTGTCGCCGGCCGGGCTGCAGGCTGCGCTCGATCGCGCCGGCGAATGGGCAAACGCAACGCGAAATGCGAGCGTAATCGCCTACGATCCCAGCAATATGCCTAACGCGCGCGGCAGTTGGAGCGCGCCGCCTTCTTCCGCTGCGCTCGGTACGCGGCGCGAGCTATACCAAGTGCTCGCGACAGAATGTCACGCCGCCAAGATCGACGATCGCATTGTTGATCGCTACACCAGCCTCAATGTCATCAATAGCGAGCAACTCTATTTGAGCAATAGCGGCGCGGAAATTCACCAACAATTTCGCTACACCATTCCTCACGCCTACGTCGTCGCCAATCATGGCAGCATGACGCAAACTCGCAGTCTCGGCTTTGCACAACAAGGCGGGGCGGATATTTTGGCGCGTGCCAAATTCATCGGCTGCGGCCAACGACTGGCTGAAGAAGCGCTCCAGCTCTTGCTCGCAGCCAATTGCCCGAGCGGGAAAATGGATCTATTGTTGCTGCCCGAGCAAATGATGTTGCAGATTCATGAATCCATTGGACATCCGCTCGAGCTCGATCGCATCCTCGGCGATGAACGCAATTACGCCGGCGCCAGCTTCGTGACGCTCGATATGTTCGGCAAATACCGCTACGGTTCGCCATTATTGAATGTCACCTACGATCCATCGCGGCCGGAGGAACTGGCGTCCTTCGCTTACGACGACGAAGGATCGCGCGCAGAAAAAACCTTCCTGATTCGCGCCGGGATACTCGAGAATTCGCTTGGCGGACATGTCTCGCAAAACCGTGCCGGCAAGCCGGGCGTCGCAAATTCCCGGGCGTCGAGTTGGAATCGCGCGCCGATCGATCGCATGGCGAATCTCAACATCGAGCCGGGTGCTTCAAGCGTTGATGACATGATCGCGAACATTGAGCGCGGCATTTTGATGACCACCAACGTTTCGTGGTCGATTGACGATTCACGCAATAAATTTCAGTTCGGTTGCGAATGGGGACAACTGATCGAGAGCGGCAAACTTACAAGCGTCGTAAAAAATCCGAACTACCGCGGCATCTCGGCGACGTTTTGGCGCAACTTAAAGATGGTCGGCAATGCCGCAAGTTTCGAAGTTCACGGCACACAATTTTGCGGCAAGGGCGAGCCGAACCAAGCGATTCACGTTGGCCACGCGGCGCCGCCGTGCGTTTTTTCCGACGTCGATGTTTTCGGCGGAGAAGATTAATTGCAAAACCATTTCTTCGCTTTAGCGGATTTCCTCACTGCCGAGTTGCGCGGCGCCGAAATATTCACCTGTTGGTTTTCCGGCGAACGCTCGGACTTCGTGCGTTTCAATCACGGCAAAATTCGTCAGGCGGGAAACGTGCAACAGCGCTACTTAAGTTTGCGTTTGATCTTAAATGGTAGGCAGGCGAGCAGTTCGTTAGCGCTGACCGGCGGCGGCGAAGACTTCGCGCTGGCGAAACACGCGCTGGCCGAATTACGCGACGTGATTGAGGATTTGCCGCAAGACCCTTACTTACTCTACGCCACCGAAGTCCATTCGAGTGAAAGCAAACGCGGCGGCGCGGCCACTGCCCCGGTCGCTGTTGTGGAGCAAATTGTCACGGGCGCGCGCGGGCTCGACTTGGTCGGCATCTATGCTGCTGGGTCCATGTTTCGCGGTTTTGCGAATTCTTTCGGCCAGCGAAATTGGCACGAAGTTGAAAACTTCGACTTCGAGTGGAGTCTGTATTATCAAGCGGACAAAGCAGTGAAATCGAGTTATGCGGGATTCGACTGGAACGTCGATGAATTGCAGTTGAAGATGCGAACCGCGGTCGATCAATTGGCCATCCTGCAGCGCCCGGCCATCACCATAGCGCCGGGCGAATACCGCGTATTTCTGGCGCCGCGCGCGATCGAGGAAATCGTCGGCATGCTTGCCTGGGGCGGACTGTCGGCGAAAGCGCGGCACACCAAGCAAAGCCCGTTGATCAAGATGGAGCAAGGCACTCGTTTGAGCAGCAAAATCTCGCTGCGCGAAAATACCATCGACGGCATCGCGCCGGGGTTTCAAAGTGATGGCTTCACCAAGCCACCGCAAGTCACACTAATAGATCGCGGACAGTTGGCCGACCCGTTAATTGCTCCGCGCACGGCGCAGAAATATGCGTTGATCGGCAATGGCGCCAACAGTAGCGAAAGCCCTGAGGCGCTGGAACTGAGTTCAGGTAATCTTCGCAACGCCGATGCCGTCGCGGCACTGGATACGGGTCTGCTAATCAACAATTTGTGGTACCTCAATTTTTCCGACCGCCGCGCCTGCCGTCTGACCGGTATGACGCGCTTTGCGACATTTTGGGTAAAACATGGCAAAATTGTCGCACCGGTAAACGTGATGCGTTTTGATGACACGGCGTACCGCTTGCTCGGCGATAACCTGCTTGATCTCACCCGAGAGCAGGACTACATGCTTGATGCGTCGACGTATGGATCGCGCTCGACCCAGAGCGTGCGGTTACCCGGCGCCTTGGTAGCGGCGCTGAAATTTACCTTGTGATCGCCGCTGGAGAACAGCAAAAATGTAAGGTCAACGCTTATAGCAAGACAAACCGCTAAACAATGCAAAGGAAATAATTTGCGTCCCGCTCTCGACTTAGTTACCCGCAGCAAGCGAAACGATGCACCGGCGCTATCCGAGTCGTCGCTTTCACTACGATTCGACGCCGTTCGCCGCGCCACTGAAGCATTGACGGCGCCCCTGTCCGCCGAGGACTGCGCGCTGCAATCGATGCCTGAATGCAGTCCGGCGAAATGGCATTTGGCGCACACCAGTTGGTTCTTCGAGACATTTATCCTCGAGTCGGCGCTGCCGGATTACCGAATTTTCAACCCCGCCTTTCGCGTGTTGTTCAATTCCTATTATCAGACCGTCGGCGAACAGTATTCGCGCCCGCGCCGCGCCTTGCTGACACGCCCGAATTTAGAAGAAGTCATGCAATATCGCATCCATGTCGAACAGTTCATGAAGGTGCTTCTCGCGCAGAAGCAGCCCCTCTCCGACAGGCTATCTGGCGCAATTGAATTGGGTTTGAATCACGAGCAACAGCACCAAGAATTAATCTTGACCGACATCAAACATTTATTCTCGTTCAATCCATTGCACCCGGTATACCAAAAATCCTTGGCCGAGCCTTCTCCAACTCCACCGAACATGGATTGGCAAGGCTATGCGGGTGGCTTGGTCAATCTCGGCCATGACGGCGACGGTTTCGCATTTGACAATGAGGGCCCGGCGCATAAGTTTCATTTGACGCCGTTTCAATTGGCTTCTCGCCCGGTGAGCAACGCCGAATACCTGGCGTTCATCGATGCCGGCGGTTACCAGCGGCCCGAGTTTTGGCTGTCCGACGGCTGGAACAAAATTCGCGCAGAGGGTTGGCGCCAGCCCCTGTACTGGGAGCGCCGGCAAGGCGAGTGGCATACCCATACGCTAAACGGATTTTTACCGCTTAACCTTAACGAACCGGTCTGTCACGTTAGCTACTACGAAGCCGACGCCTTTGCACGTTTCGCGGCGGCGCGATTGCCGACGGAGGCGGAATGGGAGCACGCCGCATCGAATGTTGAACGAATTGGAAACTTCGTCGAGAGCCGCCGCTTTCATCCCAAGCCGATGGCTGCGAATCAAATGCAGCCATCGCCACGAAAAATGTTTGGCGACACGTGGGAATGGACTGGCAGCGCTTACTTGCCGTACCCCGGTTTCAATACCTCGGCCGGCGCGCTCGGTGAATACAACGGCAAATTCATGTCTAACCAGATGGTGCTAAGAGGCGGATCCTGCGTAACGCCGCAGTCGCACATTCGCGCGAGTTATCGCAACTTCTTTCCACCCGAGGCACGCTGGCAATTTAGCGGCATCCGCCTCGCACGTGACGCGTAGCGCTCAATCTGCCGTCGATGGCCTGCGAGCCAATACTGGAGCGGCGTCCAGGACATCGTTACGACATTGAGAGAGACCGCGGCTTATGCTGCGATTTGATTCAACGCTTGAGCGAGGTCGGCGAGCAAATCGTCAATCGCTTCGATTCCCACTGAAAGCCGAACCACGCCATCGGTAATGCCGGCAATTTCGCGTTGCGCTTTCGGCATGCCGGCGTGGCTCATCGTGGCGGAATGGCTGATGGTCGATTCCACGCCACCAAGGGAATCGGCAATGCCGAATACTTTGGTCGAATTCGCCATTGCCTTCGCCGCCGCGAAGCCGCCGCGCAACTTTAACGATACAACGCCGCCAAAACCTTTCTGTTGGCGTTTTGCGATTTCGTGGCCGGGATGACTCGGTAGGCCCGGATAATAGGTTTCTGCAACTTGCGACTGATTACGCAAAAATTCCGCGACAACCGCGGCGTTCGCCTGGTGCTGCATCAAGCGCAGCGGCAGCGTTTTACTGCCACGCAGGGTGAGCCAGCAATCGAACGGAGCCGCGGCAAAGCCATAGGTTTTCGCGGCAAACTGAATTTTTTTCAAATGTTCCTTACTGCGCGCCACCACAACGCCACTGATCACATCGGCGTGACCATTGATGTATTTGGTGGTCGAATGCATCACGATGTCGGCGCCGAAATCGAATGGCCGTTGCAGCAGCGGCGTCATAAAGGTGTTGTCGACAATCAGCGTCAATTTCTTCTGCGCACAAAACCGGCCCAACTGGCTGAAATCTACGATATTTAAGAGTGGATTAGTCGGAGACTCCGCCCACACGATTTGAGTTTGCGGCAGAATCGCCGCGTCAACGGCGGCGAGGTCATTCAAATTCACAAAGGAAAATGTCAGCTTGCCCTGCTCCTGCATCAGGCCTAAAAGTCGCGCGGCGCCGCCGTAGCAGTCGTGACTTACGATGACGTGGATGTTGCCATGAAACGCCGCCAGCACCGCGCTAAACGTTGCTACGCCTGTCGCGCAGGCCACTGCGCCAGCGCCGCCTTCGAGGTCCGAGATCAGGCTTTCTAAAATGTGCCGTGTCGGATTGCCGGCGCGCGAATATTCGTAACCCTTGCTTTGGCCGAGCGCTTCGTAGCGGAATACCGAGGTTTGGTAAAGCGGCGCGGTAATGCTGTTATACGCTGCGTCGAGTTCTTGGCCAGCGTGAATCAGTCGGGTGATGGGATCCATAGGTTCCAATAGATTTAGCGGGATAGTTTTTCGACGATTCGGCGCGGAACGTCTCTTATTAGCGACAATTTCACCTCAATGCAAATCAAATACTTAGCCATTTCAATCAAATCACTGTCTCCTTAAGGCAACAATTGCTGCGTCTTTGGCCATTCTTTTCGCTGTTCGACTCAAAAATTCGACTTATCGCGTCAGTAAATGCCGTAGTTCATTGACAATAATCGTGATGCGTCAGAAAGTCCAAATCAACGAGCCCGAAATATTTTGGTTTCCTGGCCATTGGCGCCGATTTTTAACTTTTCAAATCAATACCTGTCACAAAACCGACAGAATTGTCGGCCTATCGTCATTCTTGGCACGCCAATTGCTTCGTTGTTAACTGTATCTGCAACGGCAAATCTATCGAAAGGTAGAGACGCAAAATCACCGGTCTAACGGGTTCGCCCTATGATAGCGGAATTGCCAGATCCAGTCTTGGACGCACCCCTCGAAAAAATCAGGGTTTCCAGGTGTTTGGCGACCTCTGCGCGCGATTCCCCTACGCCGGACCATTGATCAACCGACCATAACGAGGAATTTTCACCGATGATTCAACGCATCACGCACAGCCCGCCGTTTCTCCGACTCAAACTTCTTGCGTTGTTTATCGGGTTGCTAGCAGGCGGCACTGCTTTTGCCGGCGATACGGGATATTGGGCCAAAGGGCGCATTCTGGTCCAGACCAGAGCCGGCCTCGACGATGTCGAGCTCAACAAGATCTTGGCGCGTCACGGTGGCCGCTCCGCCAGCCGTATGAATAAAATTCAAGTACACATTGTTCGGTTGCCCGCGGAAGCCGACGAGCGCACCGCGGTCGAGCTTTTGAAGCGCAACCCGCACATCAAGTCGGCCGAAATAGATAAGCTGATTGCACCCGAGCAAGTCGGCAACGACACCTACTACGCCAGCGCATGGCATCTGCCTAAAATTCAAGCCCCAACGGCTTGGGATTCTTCGCTTGGGAGCGGTGTGACAATTGCGATTTTGGACAGCGGCGTCGACGCCACCCATCCGGATCTCATTGGCAAAATGGTTGCTGGATGGAATTTTTATGACGGTAACGCGGACACGTCGGACGTTTATGGACACGGCACCAAAGTTGCCGGATCCGCCGCCGCGGCAAGCAACAACAGCGTCGGCGTTACTGGTGTCGCGTGGAATGCCAAGATTATGCCCATTCGCATAAGCGATACCGCCGGCTATGCGTTCTACAGCACGATTGCCGAAGGCATCTACTGGGCGGCAGATCACGGCGCAAGAGTCGTTAACATAAGCTACTCCGTTCAAGGCAGCAGCTCAGTACAAGGCGCCGCCAACTATCTTAAAACTAAGGGTGGCCTGGTCATCAATTCGGCCGGCAATGCCGGCGTTCTCGATGCAACTTTGCCAAACAGCGCGCTGATCTCGGTGGCGGCTACGGGATCGACCGATATCAAAGCCAGTTGGTCGTCGTTTGGCGATTATGTCGATGTCTCGGCGCCCGGCGCCGGTATTTGGACTACCACGCGCGGCGGTGGTTATGCAGCAGTGAGCGGCACATCGTTTTCGAGCCCGGTCACCGCGGGCGTGGTCGCGCTGATGATGTCAGCCAATCCGGCACTTAAGCCGACAGAGTTGGAGTCAATTCTCAAATCCACGTCTGTTGATCTCGGCGTTGCCGGAACAGACCCGCTATACGGTGCAGGCCGAGTGAACGCCGCAGCCGCCGTGCAAAAGGTACGCAGCCTGATCGCCGCGGCCGATTTGACCGCGCCGCAAGTCGCTATCACCGCGCCGGGCACGGGAACCGTTAAAGGAATCGTACCCGTGAATGTGAATGCAACGGACAATGTAGGCGTTACGAAAGTCGAACTCTACGCAAAAGGCCTTTTGGTCGCTACAGACCTGACGCCGACCTATAGCTTCAGTTGGGACACCAGCAAAATGCTTGATGGCGCCGCCAGCTTGATTGCCAAGGCCTATGACGGTGCTGGGAATTTCACCAGTTCAACCAACCTGTCCGTAACGGTCGCCAACGCCGTGGCGCCCGCGCTCCCGGTCGGAATTATCCTCGATAACGCCGCCCTCGGTGTGCAGGACGCCGCCGGCGGAAAAACGTTTGTCGGAACTTGGTGCCGATCCAGCGGCGCCGGCCCCTATGGTTCGACGTCTCTGTACAGTTGCGGCACGGTGGCGGACGCTTACCGCTGGACCCCACAGATCACGACTGCGGGCAGCTACGATGTATACGTTTGGTGGACAACCCACGCGAACCGCTCCAGCAGCGTGCCATACAGCGTCACCCACCAGGGCGGCGCCTCGACCGTGCTTTTTAACCAGAAAAGCAATGGCGGTAAGTGGGTCCTGATGGGACGTTATAATTTTGCCGCGGGCAAGGCCGGCTTCGTCGAAGTCAAGGCCACGAATGGCTTGGTCATTGCAGATGCGGTTCGATTCGCACCGGTGCTAGCGCCCTAAATTCCACCGACGAATATTTCTAGTATTACCCAAGGGCCGCTTTGCGGCCCTCTTTTTTTCCGCGCCGTCGCAACGATTCGCGCTAAGATAATGGTGCGTGGTTATTGCCGAGTAAGCGATCGTCAACACGACGTACCCTGCAACGTATACAAGGCCCAATTGAATGTCCAACGGTTGGCTTAAGAAATATTTGCCGAGCGCGGCAGACGTTAACTCGAATCGCGCGCTGCGGATTTTCGGCCGTCTGCTGACGCGGCCGAGCTTATGGCATTTGAATCGCCACGGCGTCGCCCGAGGGGTGGCGATCGGCTTGGTGACAGGATTGATTCCCGGGCCGTTTCAGATTCTCGGCGCCGCGGCATTGGCGATCGGCTGTCGCGCAAATCTCGCAGTGGCGGCGTTGACAACGTTCTACACCAATCCAATTACCTTCGTTCCGCTCTACATTCTCGCTTACAAGGTCGGCGCGTTTGCGACGGGCGCCACGGCGCCGCCGCCACCCATTGCCGAATTCAAGGCGCTTGGTGTGTTCGATATGATCAAACAGGCATGTTTATGGGTTTATTCCCTCGGCGATACCTTGCTCATCGGCTTGGCGATTCAGTCTACGATTTTTGCATTGGTCGGTTATTTCGCCGTGCAATTTGGCTGGCGCTGGGTGGTGCGACGCAAATGGATTCGGCGTAAAGAGCAAAGAGTGGCGCGACCCGCTAACTCTTAAAGCAATGGAAAAAACTGGCAGCACGGCATAGAACCGCACCCGACTTGCCTCCTGGCGATGCATGCCCTGTGATCCGCTCTGCTATTGGGTGTTGGCGATGCAAAAAATTGACTATTGCGCATCGCGGAATAATGTAAAAAAGTTTCTGCTGGTCATTTCGGCGATCCGCTCAACCGGCACGTTTTTAATTACGCTGACGCATTCCGCAACCTGTTTGACGTAAGCCGGTTGATTCATTTTTCCGCGATAAGGAACCGGCGCGAGATAAGGCGAATCCGTCTCAATCAATATTCGTTCAAGCGGCGCCCGGCGCACAACGTCGCGTAAATCGTTGGCATTCTTGAAAGTAATGATCCCGGAAAAAGAAATATAAAAACCTAGGTCCAGCGCCGCCTTCGCGACTTCCCAGGTTTCAGTGAAGCAGTGCATTACCCCTCCCGCGACACCGGCGTCTTCTTCAGCCATGATGGCAATGGTATCCGCGGCGGCAGAACGGGTATGGATGATCAGCGGCTTGGCGCAAGATTTGGCGGCGCCGATGTGGGTGCGAAAGCGCTCCCGTTGCCAGGTCAAATCGCCGGTTAAGCGATAATAATCGAGACCCGTTTCACCGATTGCGACAACGCGCGGTTGCGCGGCACGGGTGAGCAAATCCGCTTCCGTTAGCGCTGCGCCATCTGGGGCGTGGTCCGGGTGAACGCCGACCGACGCGAACAAATTATCGTGGCGCGTTGCGAGCGCATGCACGCGCGGCCAGTCGCTAAGATTTACGCTCACACACAAGGCGTGGGTGACCTTCGATTCGCGCATGTTATCAAGCAGGGATTGTTCCCGGGCGGCCAATTCCGGAAAATCAATATGGCAGTGCGAGTCAATAAACATTATTTTCAATAAATTACATAAACAATTTAAAGTATTTAATGAATAAAAACTCCCAGAACAACTTAGGATTGAGCGGATGATGGATCAGGCGTTTTGCCGCCGATATTTCAGAGTTAAAGTTCAATAATTCAATCAATTGTGAGATTTTATTTAAGTCATTTTGAGTTTTAATTTGATCTAAGTGATAGCGATTTTTCTGGGTGATTTTTAACCGGATAAGATCATAAATCCAAGTTTGTAACCAACTCAGAACCGTTGCGGGCGCGATTTTTAAAACCGACTCCGCCAACGCAATCGCGTCGCCGTCGGCAGGTTGAGCGAGCGCTTTGCAAAAACGCTGTCTTTGCATCTGCCACTCGGAATTTTCACCATTCGCCAGGGCGTCTAGCGGACTGCCGCCGGCCATCGCCAGATTGAGCGTAGGCTCAGGACAGTGTTGCTCGGACAGCCAAGTGACTGCGTGCGCCGGGCGCGGCACGGGCATCTTCAGCAAACGACAGCGGCTGCGAATTGTCGGGAGAATGCGGCTCAAGTTATTGGACACAAGAATCAAAATCGTTTGCGGCGGGGGTTCCTCGAGCGTTTTCAGAAGCGCGTTTGCCGCATTCAAGTTGAGCTGTTCCGCCGGATAAATTAAGGCGACACGCCGACCATTTTGATGAGAAGTCAAATTAATAAATTGCCCTAATTCTCTAATTTTATTTATTGTTATGAATTCACTCGATTGTTCATCTTTAGCGTCTCCGTTGTTTGTCGATTCCTCATCCGACTCTGGCGAAACCAATCGGAAATCCGGATGGGCGTCGCGGCGGAAAAAACGGCAGGAAATACATTCAGCGCAGGCACGGTTTTCTATCGTGCGCCGCTCGCATAGTAGGCTCTGAACAAGCGCCTTGGCGAATAACAGTTTGCCAGTGCCGGCATGGCCAACCAGCAACAAGGAGTGGGGAATACGCTCGATTCCGGTCTGCCAAAAGTCTTGCCAAGCGTGAAGTTGCCAATAAAATAGACTCATAAAATCATAATGATAAAATATATTTATGAATTGTTACCTGAATGTCGGAAATAGGTTGCGCTGAATCGATTACGCGAATTCGAGCCGAAAACTGCGCGGCACGGGCTAGATAATTACCTCGCACAGAATCGAAAAAATCACGCTTCTGCTGCTCGAAGCGATCGGGTATCAAACCCGCTTTCGTTTGCCGCGCTTTAGCCGCAACCGTGTCAAGATCAAACAGCAACGTGAGATCGGGGCAAAGTTGACCTTGCACCCATTCTTTCAGCACGCTTATTTTGCTTTCAAGAACGCCGCGCCCGCCGCCTTGATAGGCAAAGCTCGCATCGGTAAAGCGATCGGAAATCACCCAGTCGCCTCGCGCTAGGGCGGGTTCGATCACGGTTGCAATATGCTCCCGCCTTGCGGCGAACATTAGAAGCGTCTCGGTTTCTGCATGCATCGGTTCGCTTAACACTAATGTGCGGACTTTTTCGCCCAGCGGCGTTCCTCCCGGTTCGCGCGTCTGCACGACTTGATGACCCAAGCCCCGAATTACGTCGGCCAAATATCCCAGGTGGGTGCTTTTGCCCGCTCCGTCGATTCCTTCCAGCGAAATAAATTTTCCGCGCATGCGTTAGCGTTGATATTTGTTCACAGCGCGATTGTGGTCAACCAAATTCGCGGAAAATTCGTGGCTGCCGTCTCCTTTCGCAACGAAGTAAAGCACGTTCGACGTCGCCGGATTTAGTGCGGCTTGGATTGAGGCTAGCCCCGGCATCGCGATGGGGGTGGGCGGCATTCCCGTTCGAGTGTAGGTGTTGTACGGCGTATCGCGCTGCAAATCAGCCTTACGAATGTTGCCCAAGTAGCGATCACCCATGCCATAAATCACGGTCGGATCGGTTTGCAACAGCATGTTCTTTTTCAAACGATTGATGAATACCGATGCGATTAACGGCCGTTCGCTTGGTTGACCGGTCTCTTTTTCAACAATCGACGCCATGATCAGCGCCTGATACGGTTCGGTATAGGGCACAGAGGGATCGCGCGCTTCCCATGCGCCCTCAAGCCGCTCCTGCATCGCCTTATAGGCGCGCTGCAGCAGCTTTAAATCACTTGTCCCGAGGTTGACCAAATACGTATCCGGAAAAAATAACCCTTCCGCTTTGGTCTCGATGCCGCCGACTTCGCGCAGAATTTCAATTTCCGAAAGATTTTTGCTGTCGTGCATTAGCGCAGGATGCTGATCCAATATTTTGCGCATGTCCGCGAATGTATGCCCCTCCACGAATTTCACCGGGACTTGTTCGGCCTGTTGGCCTTTGGCAAATAGTGCGAGAAGCGATAGTGGCGTAGGATTCTTTTCAATTTCGTAATCGCCGGCCTTGATCTGACCGCTCTTGCCCAGCACCCGGGCTAATACGATGAAACGCCACGGTTCGCTGAGCAAATGGGATTGGGTAAGTTGCCTTGCGACCGTTTTCATCGAGCTGCCGGGTTTTAAATTGATCCGGAAGGGGGAATCCGGCAGCAACAATTCTTGATGAGCAAAATAGTACAACCATCCCGCCCCGGCCAGCGCCGCCAGCAATAACAAAACGACCAGAGAACGCAGCTTAGCAATCATCGGCGTCGCGGGAGCGCTAAGATGATCGGGTAGGCGATATGGGCACGAAAAAGCCACCGCACTTCATCGCGGTATGGGATCAACCAAAATCCGATCAGCCCCTTGCAAATTAACAATTCTTTAACTCCTTCGAGTTCGGCTCGACATGACGATATATCGGTTATCGGCACGTCTGTATTTATTCCGGATCGGGTTATTCTATCGCGCCATAGACCTATGGCGCCACAATGCCGATGATGTGAGATCACCATTGAGCCAATAAAAACCCCAACCGACGATTAAATCTGAGACGGGTTCAAAAAAGGCCGGGAGTGAATCGCGCCTATGGGCTGGCGCAAAAAACGAAATCGCTAAACGCGCTTGAACACGAGCGTGCCGTTGGTGCCGCCGAACCCGAAGGAGTTAGACATCGCCACGTCGATTTTCATAGGGCGAGCGCGATTTGGAACGTAGTCTAAATCGCAGGCCGGGTCTTGGTTTTGCAGATTAATCGTGGCCGGGGCGATTTGGTGCTGCATGCCGAGCAGCGTGAACACCGCCTCGACGCCGCCAGCGGCGCCCAACAAATGCCCTGTGCTCGACTTGGTGGAACTCACCGCAAGCTTTGCGGCGTGATCACCGAAACAACGCTTAATCGCGACGGTCTCGGCAACGTCGCCAAGCGGCGTCGACGTGCCGTGGGCATTGATGTAGTCGACATCGGCGTGGGTAAGCCCGGCGTCTTTCAATGCGTTGTTCATGCAGCGCGCGGCGCCCTCGCCATTCTCCATCGGCGATGTCATGTGATAGGCGTCGGCGCTCATCCCGAAACCCGCGAGCTCGGCATAAATACGTGCGCCGCGAGATTTTGCGAATTGGTATTCTTCCAGCACCAAGACGCCGGCACCCTCGCCCAATACAAAACCGTCACGTCCACTGTCCCATGGCCGGCTTGCGCCTTCGGGATCGTCATTGCGAGTTGATAACGCACGCGCCGCCGAAAAGCCGCCGATAGTCAGTGTCGCGACAGCGGCTTCTGATCCGCCTGCGATCATGACATCCGCGTCACCATAGCAGATTGAACGCGCCGATTCGCCGATGCTGTGATTCGCCGTGGTGCAAGCCGAAACGCTTGCCAGGTTGGGCCCCTTCAATCCATACATGATGGACAGGTAGCCTGCAGTCATATTGATGATCGAACCCGGGACAAAGAACGGAGAAATTTTTCGCGGCCCGCCTTGCAACAGCGCGTTATGAGTTTCTTGAATCATGACGATTCCACCGATTCCCGAACCGATATTGACACCGATTCGTTCGGCATTGGCGGGCGTCACTTCGAGACCGGAGTCCTTCAGCGCCTGCATACCCGCGGCAATGCCGTAATGGATGAACGTATCCATACGGCGCGCCTCTTTTGCGGACAGGTAAGGGTCAATCACGAAGCCCTTCACTTCACCCGCGATTTGCGACGCGTAAGGCGATGCGTCAAATCGTGTGATTTTCCCTATGCCAGAACGACCGGCGATAAGATTCGACCATGCTTCGGAAACCGTATTCCCTACCGGACAAACGACTCCTAGGCCGGTGACAACGACGCGCCGCCGAGACAAATGAGGCTCTCTTAGATTCGGGTTATTGATACTCGCAAGCGACGCAGCATCACGCCTTAACGTGTGATTGGACGTAGTTTATCGCCTGTTGCACCGTAGTGATTTTCTCCGCTTCTTCGTCGGGTATTTCGGTTTCAAACTCTTCCTCCAACGCCATCACCAACTCGACAGTGTCGAGTGAATCGGCGCCCAAGTCATTGACGAATGACGACTCGGTCTTGATCTCGCTTTCGTTGACGCCAAGTTGCTCGGCGACAATTTTTTTAACACGTTGCTCGATATTTTCCATCTCTTTAACCTTCCCTAGTGTCGAGAAAAAACTTTCCCATTTTATCAGAATCAAAGCGCAAATTTGCGGTGAATAACCGCGACTAAAATTCGACTAGCTCATGTACATACCGCCATTCACATGGAGCGTGGCGCCGGTGACGTAACCTGCCCCCGGCGACGCCAGGTAACCGACCGCGGCGGCAATATCATCGACACATCCTAGTCGCGCCAACGGAATGCTGGCGAGTAACGCTTTGTGCTGATCTGCGGTTAACGCACGTGTCATGTCGGTGTCGATAAAGCCCGGCGCGACGCAATTCACCGTAATATTGCGGCTGCCTACCTCTCTTGCGAGTGCTTTGGTAAATCCAATCATACCGGCCTTTGCCGCCGCATAATTGGTCTGCCCGCCATTTCCCGCAACGCCTACGACCGACGATATATTGATGATGCGGCCGCTGCGAGCTTTCATCATGCCGCGCATCACCGCACGCGACAAACGGAACACCGAGCGCAAATTGGTATCGATAATATCGTCCCACTCTTGGTCGCCCATTCGCAGCAACAAATTGTCGCGAGTAATACCCGCGTTGTTGACGAGAATCAAAACAGCGCCGAATTCCTTTTGAATGCGGTCGATCACGCCGGAAACACCCGCGCCATCATTTACATCGAGTGCAAGACCCTTACCGTTGTTGCCGAGCTCGCTCAAATATTGACTGATCGCAGCGGCGCCACTGTCCGATGTTGCGGTGCCAACAACGACGGCGCCTTGCTTTGCCAAATGTTTGGCGATTGCTTGACCTATGCCCCGGCTGGCGCCGGTTACAAGCGCGATTTGACCATCCAAGGCCAGAGCGTCACCCATTTATACTCGCCATAACCGCGTTCAAGGATGCTTGATCATGAATCGACATGGCTTGAATGCGATCATCGATACGCTTATTCAATCCGACCAACACTCGCCCTGGCCCACATTCGACCACCCGTTTTATGCCGCCGTCAGCAAGCGCCTTAATAGTTTCGATCCAACGAACCGCGCCGTACAACTGGCGCACCAATGCGTCTTTAATTGCCACCGGATCGTTAAAACCTACAGCGTCGACATTTTGAATGACCGGCGCGGCCGGGGGCAGAAAATCTATCTCGTTGATGCGCTGGCGCAACTGCTCCGCTGCTGGGCGCATCAAAGAACAGTGCGCCGGAACACTCATCGCCAACATCATCGCGCGTTTGGCGCCGCAAGTTTTAGCCGCTTCGATCGCGCGTTCTACTGCCGAACGCGACCCGGAAATCACCAACTGCCCTGGCGAATTGTAATTCGCCAGCTCGACGATTTCGCCTTGTGCCGCTTCCGCGCACACGGCCTTTAGCGTTTCATCGTCCAAACCCAATATCGCGGCAATACCGCCCTCCCCTGCGGGCGCCGCGTCTTGCATGAGTTCAGCGCGATAACGAACCAAGGGAATTGCATCGGCAAAACGAATCACTTGCGCCGCAACCAGCGCGCTGTATTCACCGAGACTGTGACCGGCAAAATAGCCAGGCATGGCGCCGCCAAGACTGCGCCATAGCCGCCAGATAGCAATTCCGGCGGTGAGCATGAGCGGCTGGGTGTTGACGGTTTGCGCGAGATCTTCGGCTGGACCGTTCAGCGCCATTTTCCAAAGATCGACCCGCAACAAATCAGACGCTTCCACGAAAGTGTTCTGGACAATCGGTGCGTTGCCAAAGCCCGCCATCATGCCGACGCTTTGCGAACCTTGACCGGGAAATACGAACGCGCTGCTATTCATTTCGCATCACATTTTTAGCAACACGGAGCCCCAGGTGAAGCCGCCGCCGACACCTTCGAGCAAAACGTATTGGCCGGGTTTAATTCGCCCATCGTCTACCGCGACGTCAAGCGCCAGCGGAATTGACGCAGCCGACGTATTGCCGTGCTGTTCAACGGTGACGATGACGCGATCCAGCGGCAAACCAAGTTTCTTCGCGGTTGCGAAGATGATGCGGCTGTTCGCCTGGTGTGCAATGAACCAATCGATATCATCGATGCTAAGATCATTGGCTTTAAGTGCTTCCCGGCCGACGTCATCTAGAACGTTTACCGCGAGTTTGAAAACGCTATTGCCTTCCATCTTCAAAAACGGCTCACCGGCCACCAACCCGTTCTTTATGCTTCCGGGCGTACAAAGAATATTGGCATAAGAACCGTCAGCGTGAAGATGGCTGGACAGCACGCCCGGCGTAGCGCTTGCCTTAAGCACCACGGCGCCGGCGCCATCGCCGAACAGCACGCACGTTGCGCGATCATTCCAGTCCAAAATTCGCGAAAAAATCTCGGCGCCAACGATCAGCGCACAACGATGTTGTCCAGACCGAATAAAACTATCGGCCGTCGCAAGCGCGTAAATAAATCCGGTGCACACTGCTTGCAGGTCGAATGCCGCGCCGCCCTTGATGCCCAGCTTCGCTTGCAATAAACACGCGGTGCTGGGAAAAATCATGTCCGGCGTCGAGGTCGCAACGATAATAAGGTCGATCTCGTTCGGACTAATTTTCGCGGCCTCGATGGCGCGTTGACTTGCTTTAAGCGCGAGGTCGCTGGTGACCTCGGCGTCGGCGGCGATGTGCCGATTGCGAATGCCGGTGCGTGTGTAAATCCATTCGTCGGAGGTATCGACCATGGATTCAAGATCGCGATTAGATAGCTTTTTCTCGGGCAGATACGAACCGGTTCCGATGATACGGGAAAAGCTCATGCGGCGTTAATCTGTTGCGTCGCCATCATTTCTTCGATGCGTTTTAGCACACCGTTTTTCACTTCCGCGGCGGCGCGTTCAATGGCGGTCTCGAACGCAAACATATCGGCCGATCCGTGGCTTTTCACGACGATGCCGCGCAATCCGACCAACGTTGCGCCATTGTAGCGGCGCGGATCGACGCGGCGGCGAAAGGCATTGATGACGGGAATGGCGACGATGCTGGAAAGCTTGGTGAAGATATTGCGGCTAAATTCCTCGCGCAGGAAAGTTCCCATGATGCGCGCTAAGCCTTCGGTGGATTTCAGCAAAACATTGCCGGTGAAGCCATCACAAACGACGACATCGACGGTGCCTTTGAATATGTCGTCACCTTCGACATTGCCATGAAAATTCAAATGGCTCGCACGCAGCAAATCGGCGGCTTCCTTCACCACCTCATTGCCCTTGATTGCTTCTTCGCCGATATTGAGCAATCCGATCGTCGGCCGTTCTTTGCCGTCGACGGCCGTCGCGAGCATTGCGCCCATCACGCCAAACTGCAGCAACTGTTGCGCCGAACAATTCACATTGGCGCCTAAATCCAATACCAACGTTTGACCCGTATAAGTTGGTAAGGTCGCGGCGATCGCCGGGCGCTCAATGCCTGGCAAGGTTTTGAGGACAAAGCTCGAAATCGCCATCAGCGCACCGGTATTCCCGGCCGAGACGCAAGCGTCGGCGCGTCCCTCTTTGACTAAGTTAACCGAGACGCGCATCGACGAATCTTTCTTTTTCCGCAACGCCAGCGCGGGCGATTCATCCATGGTCACAACCTCAGTCGCACCTTGTACCAGCAAACGCTCTGCGTCGCGATTCTTGGTAATAGCCAGCGCCGTTTCAATTGCCGCTCGGTCACCCACCAGGATAATCCGGGTATTTATCGTGTGTTTTAAGTACGATAACGCAGCCGCAACGGTGACCGGCACACCATGATCACCGCCCATCGCATCGATGGCGACCGTTATCGTCACAGACGCATCGTCAAACGAATCTGGGAAATTTAACCGAATTCAATTATTCGCCCTTGCTGGGGACGACTTTCTTGCCGCGATAAAATCCATTCGGGCTGACATGGTGGCGCAAATGCACTTCGCCGGTGGTCGGCTCGACGGCCAACGGGGGATTGGTCAAAAAATCGTGGGATCGGTGCATACCGCGTTTCGACGGCGATTTTTTGTTTTGCTGAACTGCCATGGTGTTACTCCTTCAATCACAATTTCAATCAAACTTTAAGGCGGCTTACCTAATCTTGAGAATGGCTGGCCCAATTCTTCTGCGTCATCTACAACCCGCACCGCAACACACTCGACATCATGTCTTGGCGCCAACGGTAAGCCTAAAATTATTTCGTCCTCAATCATTTCGAGGACATTCGTCTTGCGGCTCGCAACGACCACATCCACGTCCGGGTCTTCGTCTTCCAGATCGGGCAACTGTGCTTCATTCTCGACCAATATCAAGCGGCTTTCGAGATCCAAATGATGTTGGAACTCTACCAGACAACGCTGGCAGGTTAACGCAACCGGCCCCGAAATCGACAAAACTAGATTGGGTCGGCGCCGCGAATCTAGACCGCCGATTAGACGAAAATTAAGCTCTCCGGCAGCCGATGCAAGAGACTCCATCGCGCGCTCAAGACGGGCGACTGCTATTTTACCCTGAAGTGATTCGCTTTTCTTGGCGAACGAGATACTATCAATGAATATTTCGTTCGACATAAGGCGCGCATGATAGTATTTACCAGACGCGCTGTCAAAGGATTTTTGCATTGAAAAACAAACCTTTAATCCTCGCATCCGCATCAATTTACCGGCAACAACTGCTGCTGCGGCTCAGACTGAATTTCACCACTGCCAGCCCTGATATCGATGAAACGCCTTGGCTCGATGAATCACCACCGCAAACCGCGCATCGCTTAGCGGAGCTAAAAGCCCGCGCCCTCGCCGCCCGCTTTCCGGACGCCCTCATTATCGGCTCCGACCAAGTCGCTGTTCTAGATGGCCATGCGATCGGCAAACCGGGCAATCATGCCAACGCAATCAAGCAACTGACAGCCGCAAGCGGGAACACTGTTTTCTTCCACACTGCGCTGTGTTTATTGGATAGCGGCGCCAACGAAATTCAAAGCAAAATTGCCTATAACGAAGTCAAGTTTCGCCGCCTCGCGCCAGAACAAATCGAGCGTTATCTCCTTGCCGAAACGCCCTACGATTGCGCCGGCAGCGCAAAAAGTGAAGGACTCGGCATCGCGTTGATTGAATACATCCGCGGCGACGATCCCAATGCGTTAATTGGCTTGCCGCTGATTGAGTTGACTACGATGTTAATTCGCGCCGGAATCTCAGTTCCATAGCGCGGACCGGGTGGGCGGCTGACCTACCATTGGCCTAGGGCCATGCGGCTCGTGGCGGCTTAGGTTAATTCGAATTGCCTGTTACTAAGCGCTTAATCTCCAAAACGTCGTTCGCAAAATCGGCGCGATAACGTTGCTGATCTAAGCGGGATTTCGCAATGACGTCGTCGATATTTTGTTTTGACAGCAAGATGCCGAAGTCGATCGGTAATGGACGGTTCAGATCTGGCGCCTCAAATATTCGGTCCAGAATCATGTCGCCCGTAAGTTGCGTGTAATGCAGTGGCTCCCAATAATAGCGCATGCGGGTCGAGCGATCTTTTCGCGTCGGCACAACTTCGGTCGTCACCGAATTGTATCCGCTGAAATCCCAAAGTGAAAATACCGGATGATTCGCCCCTGCTTCTTCAGCAAGTATTTTCACAAGATCGCGTTTCCAGCGTTCAAAACCCAGATGTTGCCCGAGTTCAGAATAATTCTCCACGGTCCAGGCATGAATCGGGTGAATGAAGAGTTTTAGCGCGATTTTTTCAGCGCGGCAAAAGTCCAATAAACGGCGGAAATAAACCAACATGCGCTGACGTTCCATCGCGAGAACTGCCTCATTGTCGGCTTCGCTCGCGCGGATCAAGGTCTTACCGAATACCGCACGATAGCCGCCTTCCCGTTCAATCGCATGAGCGGCATTTTCAGTTAAGCGCATGCCATCAGATCGAAACTCACGAACAGAGTTTTCCCGCTGTCTGCGCAACGTTGCCCACGACGCCGCCAACGTGTCTAGAGATAGCGCCGTTCGAAAAAGATGACGTGCCTGGAGGGTATTGGGTTGACTGTCCAACGTCGTTGCCAAAATAGTCTCGTCAAAATCCGCTTGCGCCAGCGATTCGAACATGCCTTTATCGAGCCCCAATACGGCCAGCTTCACCGGGTTCAAGCGATGCGCATGCTGCAGGTAACGCAGCGATTCGTACAGCGTACCGCTCGTTAGCGCGGCGTTGTGGACCTTGTCCGAAATTCGCCGTAACGCCGTATGCCTGGGATCTAAAGCCATGTCCACCCGAGAATTCCCGAGCAGCAACACATCAGGGCGCATGCGGCGCAACGCATAGGCTTTTACCAAACGAATATGCTTAAAGAACTCCGTCTTGCGTGCATTCACGCCGGCGATATCCGGTGACGGAAAAATCGCGAACGGGTTCACTGCGAAGTTAATTGCCGCAACCGCCAGCAATAGCAATAGCACACAAGCGAGTAAAGTTTTGAGGTAAGTATGCACGCTGATTAAAACTGAAAATAAAGAAATTCACTGACGCGGGAAATGCCCAATATGCCCCACGCCAACGTCATTGCCGTTACCAGGGCCCAATATTGGTGAGGCTTCCAGGTCAGCATTTCCCACCACTGCGGACGCTTGGATCTCTCCAAACCGCTCGCTAACGCTGGCTCATAGTCGCGCATTATTTCTTGCGTATTTGGCAGCAGCCAAACAAAGGCCAGCGAACCCGCGATCCAAAACGCCTCGACCGGTCGCTTAAATAGGCTGCCGACATCACCGAAGCTTATACCCCATGCGGCGCAGTTAGATTGCAACTCATTGCCCAGACCGGCGCCCAATGCAGTCGGCAACATGATGCCGTTGCCGCCAAACATGGATTTAACTATCGACAATGCCGTCGAAAAATTCGCCGATCGAAAAAATACCCAACCGACCACGACGGCGACAAACGTCAGACCAAGGCTGGCGTAACACCCCAGCCGACTTGGTTTGGCATCGCCCCAATATTTTTGCCGCAATCCTCGCCAAAGGTGATTGATGATCAGATAAACGCCGTGTAAGCCACCCCAAATGACAAAGGTCCATCCGGCGCCATGCCATAGTCCGCCCAACAACATTGTTAGCGCCAGATTGATGTAGCGGCGAACGACGCCATTGCGATTTCCCCCCAGCGCAATATAGAGGTAGTCGCGCAAGAACTGTGACAACGTCATATGCCAACGACGCCAAAAATCAATGATATTGGCGGCCTTGTAGGGTGAGTCGAAGTTCAATGGCAGTTTGATGTTGAACAAACGCGACAGGCCGATAGCCATATCGGAGTAGCCGGAAAAATCAAAGTAAAGTTGAAACGTATAAGTCAATGCACCGCCCCAAGCCTCGACAATGGTGAGAGTTTTGCCGTGTTCCGCGGCGCTGAAAACCGGTGAGACATAGACAGCGATACCATCGGCCAAAACGACTTTCTTAAAGAGGCCGATCGCAAAAATCGTTAGGCCGATAGCGATGTTTGTGCTGCTAACGCTATAGGTCTGCGGCCAGCCGAATTGCGGCATCATTTGTTTATGGTGCAATACCGGGCCGGCGATTAAGTGGGGGAAATAGGTCACAAACAACACGTAGTGGATCGGGTTGTATTCCTTCGCCTTACCTTGATACGTGTCCGCGAGAAACGCAATTTGAGTAAACGTGAAAAAGGAAATACCGAGCGGCAATATAACGGCGGCAATCTGCCAATCCAGGCCCAGCAGCGCGTCTACATTGTCGACGAAAAAATTCGCGTATTTAAAGTAACAAAGCGCAACCAGATTAGCCGCAATGGCAACAATCAACCAGGTGTGCCGATGGCTCGTTGCGTGCGCGATGCGTAAACCAAAAAAATAATTGAATGCGATAGATCCGAGCAGAAGTAAAACATAGGTAGGGCTCCACCACGCATAGAACGCGAGTGATGCGAGCGCCAGCCATGCCGCCGCCAGATCCTGCCGCCAACGACCTAGCAAAAAAAAGCCAAGCAAGGTTGCAGGCAGAAATAGAAAAATAAATTCCAACGAATTAAATAACATTGCAGTTCATTAAGATCATATTTTTTCGGTTGTTCGGTCGTAAAAACCACGAAACGAAACTTATTGAATCGCAGCAGTTACGGCAGTCGCTAAAATGAAACACGGCCCAAGATACCTGGCCGCATGGTCAAATTGTAGACTTTTTTGCAGATCCAACCGGCATCGAGAAAAGGGGTAAGGTCTCAATACAGTTCAGTTAGCCGTTCGGGCAGAGCTTGTCGAACGATGGAAGCCCATTCACCCTTCGACAGGCTCAGGGCGAACGCGCTTAGCCGAACAGCATAGGTAGAGTAGAGAACAGGCTCTCGCCTGCCCTCCCTCATCAAACCGTGCATGCAGTTTTCCCGCACACGGCTTTCCGATGTTCTTCATGTCGAGGCATGCGCTGAGCGCCAGCCCGCTGCTGTTGGAACCTTGTATAGCCCATAACGCCGGTATAGATCCACACTCGGGAAACGGCCTTCGCCGATACCGCTGTTTTTCACCTTATGACGCCGCATCAAGTGCCCGCGCAGGCGCTGTTCCGCATGAGTCTTGACCTTTTCCATGACCTGGTTCGAATTCCGATAGCGGAAGTAGTTCGCCCAGCCGCTGAGGCTGCGGTTCACGTTTCCCACAATCGCCTCCAGAGCGATCGGGGTCAATTCCCGCCCCGTGAGCACCGTCAGCTTGGTCTTGATCTTCATCAGCGACTTGTCCGACGGGCAAACATGGGGATACGGTTTGCCGGTGCGCAGCCCTCGATTCATCCTGATCGAGAAACCTAAGAAATCAAAGCTTGCCTGGCAATTCTTCTCACTTCCATTGTTACGTTATTTGCCACCCCGGTATGGGCTGGACCCATCGAGGAAGTTGCCCAGATCGCCGCGCCGCGCCAGCAGGCTTTTCAGCAGGGCAACGCTGAAAACTTCGCAGCGGCGTTTGCCGATAACGCCGTACTGCTATCGTCGTTTTCGCCATTTCGCATTGAAGGCAAGGACGCAATTCGGGCGTACTTCACGCAATTGTTTCAGATGTATCCGAAGCGCAACTTCGTCGTGCGCCAGCCGGTGGCGCGCGCCTACGGTGACGATCTGGTGCTGCAGAATGCCTATGCGGTGATCAGCACAACTAACGAGAAGGGTGAGCCGAAGACGTACGATACTCGCGGTAACACGGTCTGGAAAAAGATTGATGGACGCTGGCAAATCATCGATCAGCATATATCGCGTTTGCCAGTCGCGCAGTAGGCAAATATGACATAAGTCGGGCTAGTGGCCGCTACACGGGCACGTTTTGGCTGCGACGGACGGAAAATCGCAACATTAGTAAGGCGGGTGCGATCGATGCACAATTGGTCGTAACCAACACGATGCGCACCCGATCGCAGCTATGATCGGCCTAGTCTGCATTAGAGTCGCATTGCAGGGGAAGGTTATGAAGATTGAAATCGGTTCGTACGAAGCGAAAACAAAGCTGCCTGAATTGCTGCGGCAGGTCAAAGCCGGCAAGAGCTTTACTATCACCGATCGCGGGCAAGCGATTGCGGATCTAGTGCCTAGCGCGGGTGCGAAGGTGAAGGACAAAGTCGCCGCAGCAGAAAAACTTAAGGCATTCATGCTGGCCGATCCAGTGCGTCGTGTAAACATCAAGGAACTCATCGAGGAGGGGCGTGCGTGAGCTTCGTACTTGATAACTCGGTGACCATGCGTTGGTTTTTTGGTGATGGCAAGCCACAAGAACTCGCCTATGCCGGCAAGGTGCTTGATGCGATGAAAGATGCCAACGCATTTGTACCCGTGACATAGGGATTAGAGGTGGCAAACGTCATTACCAGGGCGGAAGCCAGAGCCTTGGTGACCAAAGCGCGAAGAGGGGTATTTCTTGAGATGCTGGAAGGCGTAGATATTGAAGTGGACGCGGCCACATTCGCGCACGCGCTGTCCGACACATTGCAACTGGCGCGACGATACAAGCTATCCGCTTACGATGCTTCTTATCTCGAATTAGCCTTACGATTAGGCCTATCGCTAGCCACGCTCGATGAAGATTTGCAGAAGGCCGCAAAGAAAGCCGGCGTAAGAAAATTTACTTGATATTCAATCAAACCCACACCTTGAACAAACAAGTCGCGGTCGTCGTCGGCGGATCCGGCGCGATCGGCTCCGCGATTTGCCGGCATTTCGCCGAGGCTGGCGCAACATGCGTCGTGACGTACAACAGCGGCAAAAAGGCGGCGCAAGCGTTGGCTACCAGTCTTCCCGGCAACGGTCACTGGGCGGCCCATGTTCCGGTAGACGACAGTGCGC
>JANNFT010000247.1:0-1923 GCA_031380185.1 Pseudomonadota bacterium | reverse complement strand
ACTGTGCCCGCGCTGGCGGCGCTGTTTCTCTATGCGTTGTTGCCGATCGTGCGCAATACTTACGCGGGGTTGACGCAAATTCCGCAAAGCGTCCTCGAATCGGCCGCGGTTTTAGGTTTGCCGGCGGGGGCACGACTTAAGCTAGTAGAGTTGCCATTGGCGATGGGCACGATTCTCGCGGGCGTCAAGACTTCGGCCGTCATCAACGTCGGTACGGCGACCATTGCCGCCTTTATCGGCGCCGGCGGCTATGGCGAACGAATCGCGGCTGGCCTGGCGTTGAACGATAACGCGTTGGTGCTCGCGGGCGCCATTCCCGCTGCGCTGCTGGCATTGCTGGTGCAATGGGGATTCGATTGGCTGGAACGCGGCATCGTTTCTCCGGGTCTTCGTCTTCCAGCCGCGCATTGACGCTAGACTGCCCGGAGAACTAATGCTGGTACGGATCAGCGAAGCGCATTCCGGGAACATCGCCATTATCCCTTAACGAAATCCCCACGATCTGGCACATACCTCAACGCCGCTAAGGCAGTTAACCCTGTGCACATGTTATCCCGGAATGGCCCAAGGCCACCCAGTACGCTTCGCTTCTTCCGAGCTACGCTTGCGAAGTAGGATATGCCTCGTGGCGCAATCAAAAAATGTAGGGTGCAATCTTTAATTGCACCGATCAAAATAATATTCATGCACCTATGACAATGTTGGGTTGCAAGACCTGACGCCGTCTCTGGTTTCGACAAAGCCTGCGGAATTGTTTGCGCGCCTCTTCGGCCGCGAAACCACCTCAAAAGAGCCGACAAGACCTCGTAAATTTGTGGCCGTCCCCGCTTCGAATTACTTCGCGCTAGACAAACTGGGGCACATATTGCATTATTTGCCGACAGGTCTTTCAGAGGGAGGCGAACTCCCATGCGCGTTCAGCCTGATAAAATCGAGCTTGCCAAAATCTATTGGAAGGCTGCGCAACCTGACGGCGAGCGAGAAGAAGAGATTCAGGGACTGTGGCAGACGCTCGGCGAAGTGGCAGACTTTCTCGATCATACGGCCGCCAGTAATGGTGGCATTCTTGTCGAGGTCTATTGAGTGACCTCTAACACTGTGCCGCGCTTTTGGGATTTCAGATGGCTAGGCGCGCTCGAAAAAATCGTTCTCCGACTGTTTCTCTAAGTTAATAAAGGAAGTAAAAATGAACCTCACCAAACTCATTGGCGCCGCACTTATCGTCGTCGGCGCGCTCGGTCTGCTGTATGGGGGATTTAGCTATACCAAAGATACTACAGCGATAAAATTAGGGCCAATCGAACTATCCGTAAAAGAAAAAAAATCGATAAACATACCGCTCTGGGCAGGTATCGGGGCTTTGGTTATTGGCGGCATTCTGCTCGGCATCGGCGGCAAGAACCGCTAAACGTAAAATGTCGCTAACCCGTCGCTCGACGGCACGTCTCTCGGCAAGCGTCGAGCTGCAGCTCAGCTTCAACGTTCGCTGTCGTTTTCCGCACGCAAGTTCTGGCGTCAATACGCGCGAGTTGGCAGCGGCTCGCCATACTGAGCGGCCAGTTCCCGCAGTTCAACGAACCAACTATCGTCGTTTAAGCGGTCCCAACCGCTACTCACTCGCATCGCCAAAGCTGTGCTAATCGATTGACTAGCTTTAAAAAAATCGATTTCCGTCTATGCTGTGAATTAAGATAAAAAATTGCGATCCGCAAGGATCGGCGCACAAGAATAACAACAGAAGGCTCAGTAGCAACGCAGTATGGCTTGCTACCCAGAGCCTGGGTAAGCATGAGTTTAAAATTAGAAGACGTTTCTAAATCCTTGGCCGGCCAACGAATTGTCGGCCCCATCACCCTGGATTTCGCCTCTGCCGCGAACACCGTTCTGCTCGGTCCGACGGGCGCCGGCAAGTCCACTTTGCTG
>JANNFT010000236.1:0-12590 GCA_031380185.1 Pseudomonadota bacterium | reverse complement strand
GCCATTGTCGTGCAGTCCATGACCAACACCGACACCGCGGATGTGGAAGCCACCGTAAAACAGGTCGCAGCGCTGGCAAAGGCAGGCTCGGAGCTGGTGCGCATCACCGTGAACAGCCCGGAAGCCGCGGCGGCGGTGGCGTCGATTCGCGCCCGGCTTGATGCGATTGATTGCGACGTTCCGCTGATCGGCGATTTTCATTACAACGGCCATCGATTACTCACGCAATATCCCGATTGCGCGGCGGCGTTGGCAAAATATCGCATCAATCCCGGCAATGTCGGCCAAGGCAGCAAACGCGACGCTCAGTTTGCAACGATGATCGAGGTCGCTTGCAAATTCGATAAGCCGGTGCGCATCGGTGTCAACTGGGGCAGTCTCGATCAAACGTTGTTAGCGCAATTGATGGACGAAAACGCGGCGTCCGCGACGCCATCATCGGCCGCGGCGGTGATGCGCGAAGCGTTGATCCGTTCCGCTACCGAAAGCGCCGCGCGGGCGCAGGAATTGGGCCTATCCGCCGACAAAATCGTACTCTCGTGCAAGGTCAGCGGCGTGCAGGAACTGATCGCCGTCTACCGCGAATTGGCGCAGCGCAGCGACTACGCGTTACACCTTGGGTTGACCGAAGCGGGCATGGGGTCGAAGGCGGTCGTTGCCTCGAGCGCCGCGCTGGCTGTGCTTCTCCAAGAGGGTATTGGCGACACGATTCGGATTTCGCTAACGCCGGAACCGAACGGTGATCGCACTCAGGAAGTCATCGTTGCGCAGGAAATATTGCAGACGATGGGTTTTCGTTCGTTCGCGCCGATGGTCAGCGCCTGTCCCGGATGCGGCCGCACCGGCAGCGATTATTTTCAGACGCTGGCGCAGCAAATTCAAGCCTATCTGCGCGACCAAATGCCGGTCTGGAAAACTCAATATCCCGGTGTGGAAAAAATGAAAGTCGCAGTAATGGGCTGCGTGGTGAACGGTCCCGGCGAATCAAAGCTTGCAGATATCGGCATTAGCCTGCCCGGCAGCAACGAATTGCCGGTCGCGCCGGTCTATGTGGATGGCGAAAAAACGGTGACGCTAAAAGGCGATCACATCGCCGCGGAATTTCACCAAATCGTCCGGCGTTATGTCGAGCAACGTTACGGCGAAGAAACCAAGCCGGGTGGCGTCGCATGAGTAGCAAGATCCAAGCGATCCGCGGCATGAACGATCTTCTGCCGAGCGAAAGTCCCGTTTGGGCCATGCTGGAAGCCAAGATCCGCGCCGTGTTTGCGCAATATGGCTATCAGGAAATTCGCTTTCCGGTAGTCGAAACGACCGGCCTGTTCGTGCGTTCCTTGGGGGAAGTGACCGACATCGTCGAGAAGGAAATGTACACGTTTGTCGACAGTTTGAACGGCGAAAGCTTAACGCTGCGACCGGAAGGCACAGCCTCGACGATTCGCGCGGTGCTGGAACATAATTTACTCTACGACGGCCCGAAACGCCTATGGTACGCCGGGCCGATGTTTCGCCACGAAAAACCGCAGCGCGGGCGCTATCGCCAGTTTCATCAGTTTGGACTTGAGGCGTTGGGTTTCCCCGGCCCCGACGTCGAAGCCGAGCAAATTATCTTGACGGCGCGCTTGTGGTCCGAGCTGGGTTTGCGCGATGTCGGGTTGCAACTCAATACACTCGGTAACAGCGCCGCGCGCGCGAGTCATCGCGCCAAACTGATCGAATATTTTTCGGCGCACATTGAAAAGCTTGGCGCGGATGAAAAGCCTCGCTTACATACCAATCCGCTTCGTATTCTCGATAGTAAAAGTCCGGCGCTGCAAGGCGTAATCGCCGCGGCGCCGACCTTGCTCGATGACATTGACGCCGAGTCGCTCGCGCATTTTGAACAATTGCAGTCGTTGCTGCGCGCCGCGGATGTCTCCTATACCATCAACCCGCGTTTGGTGCGCGGCTTGGATTATTACAATCGGACCGTGTTCGAGTGGGTGACAACCAAGCTTGGCGCTCAAGGAACGATTTGCGCCGGCGGTCGTTACGATGGCTTGATCGAGCAACTCGGCGGTAAGTCGACACCCGGCTGCGGCTTTGCGATGGGCGTGGAGCGCCTGGTCGAATTGATGAAAGAGTGCGAGGTCGCGATCGATGTGCCCGCGCCCGACGCCTACATCGTGCATCATGGCGACGGCGCGATGCAGGCCGCTTTCAGTGCGGCGGAAACCGCGCGTGACGCCGGTCTTGAGATTGTGCTGCATGTCGGTGGCGGCAACTTCAAAGCCCAGCTTAAGCGCGCGGATGCAAGTGCGGCGCGCTACGCAATCATCCTCGGCGAGGACGAAGTAAAGAGCGGCATGTTCAGTCTGAAACCCTTGCGTGGACAGGGCGAACAGGCGACCATAGACCTTACAAAAGCAATCGAATCAATCAAACAAGGACGCACCCATGGCAGTTTATGATCTAGAAGAACAAGAAAAGTTAGACGAACTCAAGGCGTGGTGGACGCAGTGGGGCAACGCCATCATTGCCGCAATCGCGCTGTTCGTAATAGTGCTTGCCGGTATTCAGTGGTGGCGCGGACACCAGCGCACCGTGATCGGTGAAGCGGCCACGTTTTACGCTGCGGTAACCAAGGCGGTGGAAGACAACGACCCGAAAAAAGTAGTCGATGCCGCCAAGGCAATAGCCGACAAGTATCCAGCCTCTGCTTATGCCCCGCGTGCTGCCTTTGCCGCGGCGAAAGTGGCGTTCGACAAGGGTGATCTTGCCGGTGCGAAGGCACAATTGCAATGGGCCGTAAGCAACGCAAAAGAAGAAGAGGTGAAATCCATCGCAAGATTGCGTCTGGCGGCCGTGTTGGCCGATGAAAAGAATTTCGACGCCGCGATCAAACAGCTAGACGCCAATAAGGGCGTGGGTTTTGAGGCGGCAACCGCGGCGCTGCGCGGCGATATTTGGTTTGCGCAAGGCAAGTTGGCCGACGCAAAAAGCGCCTATGCAATGGCCATTGCTAAGACGGATGCACAGGCCGATAAACAATTGCTGCAACTTAAGCTGGATGCGTTGGGAGAAACCAAGTGATGTGGCATGTGCTGCGGTTCGCTCCGCTTATCGCTATTTCGTTCCTGTTCAGCGCGTGTAGCTGGTTCGGCGGCGGCGACAAAAAAATGTCCCCGCTAACCGAATATGCAGCGACTGCCAAAGCGGCGATTTCGTGGGAAAAAAATATCGGTAAGAAGAGCCCGATTGGTTTCGCGCCCTTGCTGCAGAATGGCGTGGCCTATAGCGCCGCCGCCAATGGCCAAGTCGTTGCGGTCGACGCCGCCTCGGGCCAAGAGCGATGGCGTTTTTCGCTAAAAGAAAAGCTTTCTGCCGGCGTCGGCGCGGGCAAAGACGGTGTTTACGTTGGCACCAGCAAGGGCGAAGTGGTTGCACTTGACTTGGCAGGCAAACAGAATTGGCGTAGCGCGCTATCGAGCGATATTTTAGTCGCGCCGCAGGCGGTGAACGGCGTCGTCATTGTTCGAACCGTCGACGGCCGCATGGTTGGCTTGAACGAATCCGACGGCAAACGCCGCTGGTTGCAACAGCGCACGAATCCGCCCCTGGTGTTGCGCAATCTCGGCGCGGTGGTGGCCGATAAAGAATTGATCTACGCCGGCATGCCAGGCGGTCGCCTGCTGGCCACGAAAGCGGAAAACGGCGGATTGGTTTGGGAAACGTTAGTCTCACAGCCGCGTGGCTCGACCGAGTTGGAGCGCATTGCCGATGTTGCCAGCGCACCACTGCTCGATGGCGGCCGCGTCTGCGCCGTTTCGTATCAAGGGCGCTTGGCGTGTTTCGATGCGGAAAAAGGCAATTTAGATTGGTACCGGGAAGTCTCGAGCGCGACCGGGCTGGCACAGGACAATCGTGCATTTTTTACCTCAGATTCTAGTGGCCTTGTGATGGGATTTCTGAAAACCAGCGGCACTCAAATTTGGAAGCAAGAAAAACTAAAGGGTCGCAAACTGTCCGGCCCTGCCGTTTTCGGTAACTACGTGATAGTCGGTGACGTGCAAGGATTCGTGCATTTGCTTTCGCGGCAATCGGGCGAATTAGCGGCGCGTGTCGCGACGGACAAAAGCCCGATCGTCGCGGCGCCGGTGGCCACCGAGCGGGGCGTGCTGGTGCAAACGGAAAAAGGCAATTTGTACGCGATCGTTATACAGTAAATTAAACACTATGCCAGAAGGCGCATGGCGATTGCCTTCTGGCGATGCATCGCGTGTGAGCCGCAGCGGCATTGCCTCCCAGGCTAGTCGTTGAATGGATTGTTGCAGAACTACTGTGGTGCCCCTCTGCGTCGTTGCGCGCCGATCGGAATCCCCATGTACTTAGAGATCATCGCGGTTCCTGCACGCCGCGCATACGGGCATCCTCGCTACGTTTTTTAACAAATCCTTAGAAGTAAAATATGAAACCCACCCTGGTTATTGTCGGCCGCCCAAACGTCGGCAAGTCGACGTTATTCAATCGCATGACGCAGAGCCGCGCTGCGTTGGTCGCAGACTTTCCCGGCTTAACGCGCGACCGCCACTACGGTCAGGGGAAAACTGGCGATCGCGCCTTTCTCGTGGTCGATACGGGCGGTTTCGAGCCGGCGACGCCGGACGGCATTCTCAAAGAAATGGCGAAGCAAACGTTGCAAGCCATCGCCGAAGCCGATGGCATAATTTTCTTGCTCGACGGCCGCGAAGGATTAACTGCGCAGGATAAACGCATTGCGGAAATTTTGCGCCGCGAGCGCGCGCCGGTTTGGCTCGCGGTGAATAAAACCGAAGGCATGAATGCCGATGTTGTCACCGCCGAGTTTCATGAACTGGGACTCGGCGCGCCGCTCGCCATTTCATCGGCGCACGGCGAGGGCGTGCGTGAACTAGTCGAAATCGCGTTGGAAAAATTTCCCGGCGATGGAGAAGGAACGCCCGACTACAAACATCCGCGCATTGCCGTCGTTGGACGTCCCAACGTTGGCAAGTCCACCTTGATTAATACCTTGCTCGGCGAGGAGCGTATGATCGCCTTCGATCAACCGGGCACCACACGCGACAGCATCTACGTCGATTTCGAACGCGACGGCAAGCAATACACGTTGATCGATACCGCTGGCATTCGGCGCCGCGGTAAGGTGTTCGAGGCGGTCGAAAAATTTTCCGTTATCAAAACCTTGCAAGCGGTGGCCGACGCCAATGTCGTTGTTTTGGTATTGGACGCGCATCAGGAAATCAGCGACCAGGATGCGCACATCGCGGGTTTTATTTTGGAGGAGGGCCGCGCCTTGGTGGTGGCGATAAATAAATGGGATGATCTGGACGACTATAAGCGCGAGCGTATTAAGACCGAAGTCAAACGCAAGCTGGGATTTTTAAGTTTTGCACGCCAGCACTTTATATCGGCGTTGCACGGCGCCGGAATTTCGCAGATCATGCGCGCCGTCGATGAGGCATACGCCGCCGCCATGGCGAAGCTGCCCACGCCAAAATTAACCAAGGTGCTGGCGCTGGCCACGCAACAGCACCAGCCGCCGCAGCACGGACCGTTCCGGCCACGCCTGAAGTACGCTCACCAAGGCGGTAGCAATCCGCCGCTGATCGTGATTCACGGTACGGCGGTGGACAAAATCGGCGATTCGTACAAACGCTTTCTTGAAAACCGCTTCCGCGAAGCCTTCGAATTGAGCGGCACGCCGCTGCGGGTAGAATTCCGCCAGGGCGCCAACCCGTTTGATCGGGATCGCCGCCGTTAACCGCCGAATTCGGATTGTCGAAATTATCCATGGAAATGCGATTGAATTTGGTTTAAAGTAGCATCTCCTTACCAAAAACCAGTCTTGGAGAATAATATGAGCGGCAAAGGGCAATTACTACAAGACCCGTTCCTGAATATCCTGCGTAAAGAACATGTTCCCGTATCGATTTATTTGGTTAACGGCATTAAGCTGCAAGGCCAGGTTGAATCCTTCGATCAATATGTCGTGCTACTGAAAAATACCGTCACCCAAATGGTTTACAAACACGCAATTTCTACAGTGGTGCCTGCGCGTCCCGTTTCCATCCCCTTTGAGAACAGTCCCGAATCCTAACGGAGTTGCATGACCGGTAACGGTGCGAACGGCGTGAATGCCGTTCTGGTGGGCCTGGATATGGGGATTTCCAGCCACAGTGAGGACTTGGGCGAATTTCGCGAATTGGCTTTAAGCGCTGGGTTCACGCCGGTCGATCAGATCGGCGGAAAGCGTTTGAAACCTGATTCTGCCACCTTTGCCGGGTCCGGAAAAGTGGCAGAAATTGCGCTCGCCGTAAAGGCGCGCGATGCCAAGTTCGTCCTGGTGAATCACAACATCACAGCGGTCCAGGAGCGAAACTTGGAGCGTGCCCTCGGTGTGCCCATACTCGATCGAACCGCTTTAATCCTCGACATTTTTGCGCAGCGCGCCAAGAGCTTCGAGGGCAAGCTGCAGGTTGAGCTTGCCCAAATGGAGCGCCTGTCAACGCGCTTGATTCGCGGCTGGACGCACTTGGAACGCCAGCGCGGCGGTATCGGCGTACGCGGCGGCCCGGGCGAGACGCAGTTGGAAATCGACCGGCGTTTACTCGGTGATCGAATCAAGAAACTCAAAGACCAACTGAAGCGCCTAAAGGCTCAGCGCGGTCTGCAGCGCAATGCGCGAAAACGCAATCGCGTGTTCAATGTATCGATCGTCGGCTACACCAACGCGGGTAAGTCGACGTTGTTCAATCGCGTGGTGCGCGGCAATAGTTATGTCGCAAACCAACTCTTCGCGACGCTCGATACGACGACGCGCAAAGTTTTTCTCGGCGACAATCAACACGCCGTTATTTCTGACACCGTCGGATTCATTCGCGATCTGCCACATACGTTAGTCGCGGCGTTTCGCGCGACACTGGAAGAGACCATTTACGCCGATCTATTGTTACATGTCGTCGACGCCGGTAATCCCTTTCGCGACGATCAAATCATCGAGGTCAATGCCGTGCTGGCGGAAATTGGCGCACAGGATCTCCCGCAGATGATGGTATGGAACAAAATCGACCTTGTCCCCGAGTTGGAGCCTGGCCTGGAGCGCGACGAATATGGTAATATCCGCGTGGTAAAAATGAGCGCTTTAACCGGCAATGGCTTAGATGTGCTGCGGCTGGCGCTTCAAGAAATTGCAACGCAGGGTTCAGCAAAATTCGCCGCGCCTGATGCGGCGTCGTCAACCGGCGAGTTGAAGAATCACGGCGCAGCCCTTACTTAATATTTCACCTGCAACCTTAAATCACCGCCATGGCCCAAAACGATCCCCAGTGGGGAAAACGAAATAACCAAGGTCCGCCCGACCTTGACGAGTTGTTTCGACGCTTCAATCGAAAATTCGCAGAATTGTTAGGCCGTCGCCCGAATAACTCGGGGAATGATGGCGGTGGCTCGCCGGTTCGCTCACTACCCGGCGGCGCTTGGCTGATACCAGGGATTTTGGCGGCGATTTGGCTCGCGAGCGGCTTTTACATTGTTGACGCAAGTAGCAAAGGCATAGTATTGCGATTCGGTAAATATCAGGAAACCACCGATCCTGGCCCGCGTTGGCATTTGCCGTGGCCGATCGAGACCAAGGAAGTCGTCAATGTTTCCGCAGTTCACACGGCAGATATCGGTTTTCGCGGCAATTCGAAGTCATCGAAGATTATCGAAGAGTCGCTGATGTTGACGGACGATCTGAATATCATCGACATTCAGTTTGCCGTGCAATATTTGTTGGTCGATCCAAAAGCGTTTTTGTTTGAGAATCGCTCATACGAAGCCAACGCGGAAGACCTAGTGCGGCAGGCGGCAGAGACGGCAACGCGCCAAGTGGTTGGCAAACACAAGATGGACTACGTTCTAAATGAGGGCCGCACAGAAATCGCCGAGCAATCCGCGAAATTGATGCAGATTATTCTGGATCGCTATAAATCGGGGATCAGGATCAGCCGCGTGAATATGCAGAATGCGCAGCCGCCGGAGCAGGTGCAGCAAGCGTTCGATGACGCCAATAAGGCCAACCAAGATAAGGAACGCCAAATCAACGAAGGGCAGGCCTATGCCAACGATATATTGCCGAAAGCAGCGGGCACGGCGGCGCGACTAAAAGCGGAGGCAAATGGTTACCAACAGCGCGTCATCGCGGCCGCAGAGGGCGATGCAAGCCGCTTTAAACAGATACTGACCGAATACCAAAAGGCGCCCGCGGTGACCCGAGAGCGGCTCTATCTGGACATGATGCAGCAAGTGCTTGCTAATACCAGCAAAGTGCTGGTGGATCAAAAGGGCACGGGTAATTTGCTCTATCTTCCCCTCGATAAGCTGATGCAAATGGGTGATGGCAGTGCTGCGCCCCACGTCGAGCCCATTCCACGCCAACCTGAAGCCGTTCCGACCCCGGAGCCGGCGCAACGCTCGCGCGACGTTTTCCGCTCCCGCGAGCGGGACGGTCGCTAGCCTTGAATCGCGCCTCAACGAATTTGACAACATTATGAAAATTACTCGTGCATTAGTCGCCGCGTTGATCGTCGCGTTGGTCATCGGGAGTTTATGTTTCTATACCGTAGATCAGCGTCAACAGGCTATAGTCTTCCAACTTGGTGAGATCGTTCGCGTTATCAAAGAGCCCAATTGGTATCTAAAACTCCCTTCACCTATTCAAAATGTGCGCTATTTCGATGGCCGCGTCCAAACCCTCGATACTAAGGAGCCGGAACGTTTCATCACCAGGGAAAAAATCAACGTTTTGGTTGATCTTTTCATCAAATGGCGCATTGTCGATGTGAAGCAGTATTACATCAGCGTTGGCGGAGATGAGCGTCGTGCGCAAATTAGGCTCCAACAAACCATCAACAATGATTTGCGCGCCGAGTTCGGCAATCGTACCGTGCATCAAGTGGTATCCGGTGAACGCGATCAAATCATGGAAGTAATGCGTTCCCGCGCCGATGCGGACGCCCGTAGTATCGGCGTCCAGGTGCTGGATGTGCGCGTGAAGCGAGTTGATTATCAGCCGGAGGTGAGTGAGTCCGTGTATAAACGCATGGAAGCCGAACGCAAGCGAGTCGCTAACGAACGCCGCTCTGAAGGATTCGCGGAATCGGAAAAAATACGCGCCGAGGCGGAACGCAAGCGTGAGATTATTCTCGCCGGCGCGTACCGCGAAGCACAGAAGGCTAGAGGCGAGGGCGATGCCAAGGCTGCGTCGACATACGCGGAAGCATTTAATCAAGATCCAAGCTTTTACGGTTTTTATCGAAGTTTGGATGTTTATCGGGCTGGCCTGCGGACTAAGAACGATATACTGTTATTGGATCCTAATTCCGAATTCTTCAAATATCTGAAGAGTCCCGGCCAAGCGAAGTAGGGCTTGACGTTGAATTCCTGGTTGACCGCCTTCGCTTTAATGTTGGTGGTCGAAGGATTATTGCCTTTTGCTGTTCCGAGTGTGTGGCGCGATACTTTCAAAAAACTCACTGAATTAAGCGATGGCCAAATTCGTTTCATCGGATTGATGTCAATCGTTTTGGGCATGGCTTTTTTTATACTTTTCAGGCCGTCGAGCAGCTAACGTCGTGAATCGCAACTGGTTACTCCCCGAATACATCGAAGACGTATTGCCACCTTTTTCGTGGCGCCTGGAACGTGCGCGTCGCGACATCCTCGATTTGTTTTGGAGTTATGGTTACGAGTTGATTCAGCCGCCATTGCTTGAGTACTTGGAATCGCTATTGACCGGCACCGGTCACGATCTCGATCTAAAAACGTTCAAATTGGTTGATGAGTTAAGCGGCCGTCATATGGGTTTGCGTGCCGATATCACGCCGCAGGTTGCGCGTATCGATGCCCATCTGATGAATTACAAAGGCGTGAATCGCTTGTGCTATTCCGGCAGTGTGTTGCAAACCAAACCGGACAATATGATGGGTACACGCGAACCATTACAGATCGGCGCGGAATTATTTGGCCACGCCGGACTCGAGAGCGATTTCGAGATTCAGAATTTGATGGTCGAAGCGCTGGCCTTGGCCGGTGTGAAAGGCATTGTGATCGATCTCGGCCATGTCGCGATTTTTCGGGCGTTGGTGTCGCAGTCGGAAAAATCGGCCGCGCGGGAAATTGAATTGTTTCAAGCCCTGCAGCGTAAAGACGCGCGGTTACTTTCCGAGCTAACGACGGATATTGATACCGGCTTGATGCAGGCGTTTTGCGCGTTGCCGGACCTTAACGGGGAAATTGACGTACTTGCGCGGGCGCGACAAAAATTGCCCGCCATCGCCAATATCCACGCGGCCCTGGACGAACTCCATCGCTTAGGCGCGATGCTGAGCCGGCGTGGGATCAAAGTCAGCTTTGACCTCGCCGAGTTGCGCGGCTATCACTACCACAGCGGCATCGTATTCGCTGCCTACGCCGATGGTTTCCGCGACGCCGTCGCCAAGGGCGGACGTTACGACGAAGTCGGAAAAGCGTTCGGCCGAGCGCGTGCGGCGACCGGTTTCAGTATGGACTTGCGTGAAGCGCTCAGCAATGGCGAATTACCTCCGTGTCGCGGCGTGCTCGCGCCGCACTGGACTGACGACAACGGACTGGAGCAAACCATTGCCGCACTTCGCAAAAAGGGCGAGCGAGTCGTGGTCGAGCTACCTGGAATTACGGCAGACCCAGCGGAGTTAGGCTGCGACCGGCGCATGGTTTTCGAGTCGGGTGCGTGGAAAATTAAATCAATTTAAGCGACAGAGTAATGGCAAAAAATGTAGTCGTAATCGGCACTCAGTGGGGCGACGAGGGCAAAGGTAAGCTGGTCGACTGGCTTACGGATCACGCGCGCGGCGTAGTACGCTTTCAGGGCGGGCACAATGCCGGACACACGCTCGTTATTGGCGGAAAAAAAACCGTTCTGCATTTGATTCCGTCAGGAATATTGCGCCAGGATGTCGATTGCTTTATCGGTAACGGCGTAGTTGTCTCGCCGACGGCTTTGTTGGACGAGATCGACATGCTGAAGGCGAGCGGCGTCGAGGTCGCGGGGCGGCTGAAGATTTCCGAAGCGTGCCCCGCGATACTTCCCTACCACAGCGCGCTCGATGTCGCGCGCGAAGCGGCGAAAGGCGAGGGCAAAATCGGCACGACCGGGCGCGGTATCGGACCGGCCTACGAAGACAAAGTCGCGCGCCGCGGCATTCGTCTGCAAGATCTATTTTTCAGAGAGCGATTCGCCGCCAAACTTGGTGAAGTGCTGGATTATCACAATTTCGTTCTGAAGAATTATTTCCAAACCAACACAGTCGATTTTCAACAAACACTGGAAGAAACGTTAGTGCTGGCGGAACGGATTAAGCCCTTTATCGCCGATGTTCCGCGTTTGTTGTACGAAGCCAGCAAAGCCGGTAAAAACTTGCTGTTCGAGGGTGCGCAAGGGTCTTTATTGGACATCGACCACGGAACTTATCCATTCGTTACATCGAGCAATTGCGTCGCGGGCGCGGCTGCGGCCGGCAGTGGGGTTGGCCCGCAAGCGCTTCATTATGTGTTGGGCATCACTAAGGCTTACACCACTCGCGTTGGCTCCGGTCCCTTTCCCACAGAGCTCAGCAATGACGTGGGCAGGCATATCGCCGCCAAAGGCAATGAATTCGGCGCGACCACTGGGCGCGCGCGCCGCGTCGGCTGGTTCGATGCGGCGGCGCTGAAGCGTTCAATTCAGATTAACGGTGTCTCGGGGCTGTGCGTCACCAAGCTGGATGTGCTGGATGGTGTCGAATCGCTACGATTGTGCACCGGCTACAAGATCTCCGGAACGGTCAGCGATATTCTTCCGGTCGGCGCTGAAGCGTTAGCGCTTGCAGAGCCGATTTACGAAGACCTACCCGGCTGGAAAACCAGTACCTTTGGCGTGAACGTGTTGGAGAAATTGCCGGAAAATGCGCGGCAATATCTCAAGCGCATTGAAGCGATTTGCGCCGTTCCGATCGATGTGATTTCTACCGGCCCCGATCGTGACGAGACAATTGTTTTGCGCCATCCGTTTGCATGAAATCGAAGCAGGAAATTTATAGCGGAAGCAAGAAGGGAACTGCGAGAAAGACGACCAGCGGCAGCGAACGATCAGCGCAGCGTTTTCAGTCGTCGCGACTTTTCAGCGCAACCTTAGCGGATTTTGCATCGAGCGTCGTTCCCACACCGCGCAGGCCTTCCGCCTTTACTCTTGAACCGGGGCGAAGTCGCGTGAAAAATTCGCCGGCGCTTACGGACCCCCCGTCCTCGGACTTTATTTCTGTTTGCGGCGGATCGATGACAACAACGATGTTGAAATCCCGGATCATCGAGAATGAATTCTGCTCGGGTTGAACGCTCACTACCTCACCCTCGATCATAAGCTCCTCACTGGGCGGTCTGAGTTCGACCCTGATCGCGACGAGATTGCCGTCGGCGTCGCGCTAACAGGAAATAGCGATCTGATCGTTGGATTGGATATCAGTTAGTTTTAGTGTGGGCCGGGTCCCGCTTTTGTCGGCAAAAATCGTTTTGTT
>JANNFT010000203.1:0-3828 GCA_031380185.1 Pseudomonadota bacterium | reverse complement strand
GGCCCAGCGGTTGAACGGGGCGCTCGCGGCTGCCATGAATTAAACTGAATACCACCGGAACAAAAATCAGCGTCGAGATCGTCGCGAAAATCAATCCGCCAATCACCGCGCGGCCTAGCGGTGCGTTTTGTTCCCCGCCCTCGCCCAATCCCATCGCCATCGGCACCATGCCGATAATCATCGCGCTCGCCGTCATCAACACCGGACGCAGCCGGGTGAATCCCGCCGCGAGAGCGGCCTGCATGGCGGTCTTGCCGGATGACAATTGCTCCTTGGCAAACGAGACGATCAAAATGCTATTCGCGGTCGCGACACCGACGCTCATGATCGTGCCCATCAAGGACGGCACACTGAATGTGGTCCCGGTGAGGAACAGTATCCAAATAATGCCGCACAGTGCGCCAGGCAATGCGGTGATGATAACGAACGGATCGGTCCAAGATTGAAAATTAACCACCATGATGAAGTACACCAACATCGCGGCGAACAAGATTCCGTAACCGAGGTTGGTGAATGCGGTTTTCATACTTTCGACTTGGCCGCGAACTTCAATCCGAATGCCCGGCGGGAGGTTCGCGCAAATGGGATTTACGTCTTTCTTGACCTCGCCTTTTTCATCTTTTTGTGGAGTCGGCGCCGCGCTCTTCGAGAACCAAGCGCTCCACCAACTGCCATTTGCTTGAGGAGGACAATATTCCGCAATGAGTTTGTCGATTTGCGTCGCAACCGACCCAAGGTCGATGCCTTGGACGTTGGCGAAGACATCGAAGGTCGGCTGAACGTTGATGTGACTGATCACCAGCGGCGTTTATTTGCGTTCGATAGTCGCCACGTTTGTGAGCATTTGCGAGCCCGATTGTCCACGTCCAGGCAAGTTAATATTCATGACGTCGTCAATCGAACTCAACAAATACTGCGGAGTCTGCACGGCAACCGGATACTGCAGTCCGCTCTTGGGATCGGGCCACAAGTTAAAGTTGACGACGGCGCTGGACGACAATGTCGTCAATACGTTGTTCGCAACTTCGCGCTGCGTCATTCCCAACTCGGCGGCACGTTGGCGATCGACGTTTATCTGCAACGCAGGGCCGTTGGTGATTTGATGCACGTGAACATCCACGGCGCCAGGAATCGCTTGAACCTTTTCCTTGATCTCTTTTGCAATCTTCGCCGTGTGCGGGCTGCCGCCGATGATCTGCACGTCGATCGGCGCGGGCAGTCCGAAGTTCAAAATTTGATTGACGATGTCCGCGGGTTGAAAGAAGAAATCGACCGTCGCGAAACGTTTCGGTAGTTCCAAGCGGAGCCGGCGAATATATTCCTGAGTGCTAAACTTTCGCTGTTCCGATAGAGAAATCAAGATTTCGCCATCCGCCGCGCTGATCGTTGGCGTATCGGTGAATGCCATATTGATCGCCTGCGGCAGGCCGATATTATCGAGTATTTGTTTGCGATCCTCATCGGGAATAACTTCGCGGATGACGTTTTCCACTTTGCCGAATATCAACTCGACTTCTTCCAAACGTGTTCCCGCGGGCGTGGTGACGTGCATGCGAATTTGACCGGCGTCCACCAGCGGAAAAAAATCGCGTCCGACAAACGGCAACACCATTAGGCTCACGACGCCCACCGCGCCGAAAATCAAAAATATGGCCATGCGGTGGAACAAACCCCAATTCAACATCCCGACATAGCTATTGCGGAAACCTTCGAAACCGCGCTCGAACCCGCGATGAAATAATGCCAACGGATTGCGCGACCGGCGCGCGGGCTGGCCGTGCTCTGCCACTTCTTTGACCAGCAAATATTTCACCATGACCGGCACCAAGGTACGCGACAATACATAGGAGGCCAGCATCGCGTAAGCGACAACCAAGGCCATCGGCGTGAACAAGAATTTCGCCGGCCCGGTCAAGAAGATCACCGACACGAATACGATGCAAATTGCCAAGGTCGACACGAATGCCGGCACGGCGATTTGCTGCGAACCCTCGATGATTGCCTCCTCGAGCGGATGACCCATCTCGATATAGCGGTGAATATTTTCGACCGCAACCGTCGCATCATCGACCAAAATGCCGACGGCAAGCGCCAAGCCGCCGAGCGTCATGATATTCAGCGTTTCTCCGGTCAGATACATTACGCACAGCGAAGTCAAAATTGAAAGCGGAATCGACACCGCGACGATGATGGTGCTGCGCCAACTACCAAGGAAAAGCAAAATCATCAACGCCGTTAAACACGCCGCGATCAAGCCTTCGACCAACACACTGTTAATCGCCGCTTTCACAAATACCGATTGGTCAAATAGCTCCTTGAATTCCATTTCCGGTGAAGCGGCGCGAACGCCCACCAGTGCTTTTTTAATGCCCTCGACAACATCCAAGGTGGAGGCCGATCCTGCTTTCAGTATCGTCAGCAAGGCCGAGCGCCGGCCTTCGTCTCTGACGATATTAGTCTGCACGCCGAAACCATCGCGCACATTGGCGACGTCTCGCATCAATATCCATGTGCCGTTAGCCTGCTGTTTGATCGGAATATCGTTGAGTTCGTCGATGCTGGTCGGATTGCTGTTGAGTCCGACGATATAATCGCGCTCACCGATTTTCACCATGCCGGTGGGCAAATTGGAATTCTGCGCGGTGAGCGCCGTGTTGATATCGGTCATCGTCACACCGCGCGCGGACATCAACAGCGGATCAGCGTCGATTTGAATCTGCCGCGGTTTTCCGCCAAAGGGCAAGGGCATGCGCGAGCCGCGCACCGGCGCGATCGCGGTGCGGACTTTGTATAACCCGGTATCGTAAAGCTGTTGCTCGGAAAGCTTATTGCTCGCCAACGCGATCTGTAACACCGGCACGCTCGAGGCGTCATAGCGAAACACAAACGGTGGCGTCGTGCCGACGGGCATGCGCCGCAGAATAATCTGCGACAACGCCGTGATCTGCGACAGCGCCGAGCCGATGTCGACCGTCGGTTGAAAGAACACTTTAATGATGCACGCGCCATTCACGGTCTGCGACTCGATCGACTTGACATCGTTAATTCCAGACGAAATCGTAAACTCGCTGAACGTGGTGATGTATTTTTCGAACTGCTGCGGCGGAATGCCCTGGTACTGCCACACCAGCGCGACCACCGGAATTTTAATCGCCGGAAAAATATCCGTCGGCGTCTGCTTATACGACAGGCCGCCGAGAATCAGAATGAGCAACGCCATCACAACAAAGGTGTAAGGGCGACTGAGTGCGAGTTTAACTATCCACATGGCGAGGTTTCATTTTTAAAGCGAGGTGTCTTGCTAACTTGGGCTAATTATAATACGATCCGTTTCGGAATGTAAATATAATCCAGGGACGGGATGCTGTGACCGATGAAAGCGCCATAAAGGAGTTGCTGCAGGAATCTCCGGGCCGCGCGCCCGGGCGGCCGCGTTGCGCCATTACGCATCAAGCAATACTCGATTGCGCCAACGAGTTGCTGGAGGAAATCGGCTTCTCGAACATGTCAATTGAAGGCATCGCCGCACGCGCCGGGGTTGGCAAGGCCACGATCTACCGCCGCTGGCCCAATAAGGCCAGCGTGGTGATGGATGCCTTCCTCGCCGCGACCGCGAAAGAAGTCGCATTCCCCCATACGGGTTCCGCCCGCGAAGACATTCGCCGGCAAATGCGCTCGGTTGTTAAAGTGCTGAACGGTGCGCGCGGCCGCACCATCGCGACGCTCATTGGCGTCGTGCAATCGGATAACGAACTCGCCGAAGCCTTCCGCACCCGGTTTGTTGCGGTACGCCGCGGCGAAGGCAAAGCCGTATTACACCGCGGCATC
>JANNFT010000196.1:0-7219 GCA_031380185.1 Pseudomonadota bacterium | reverse complement strand
TACAAAAGGGAGGGGCGAGCACGCAGCCGGTTCAAGGCCCGTGCGCAGTGTCGTAAGAAACAAAGGGCTTTCCATGAACCGATACCCGGAGGTAGGGTGGATCAAGCGCAGCGGATCCACCATGCTAACCATCGTCCACGGCCTCTGATCGGCAGCTTGGTGGATCCGCTTTGCTTGATCTACCTTACCATTGCAAATCGGGTTCATGGTGCGTGTGCAGTGTTGCCCGCGCCGACGCAGGCAACTCGCAATGACGATGAATGGGATCTGGCGTCAACTCGCTAAGCTAAAATGCCGAGATGCGTATTCTTTTGGTCAAAACCTCGTCGCTCGGTGACGTAATTCACAACCTCCCGGTCATCGCCGATATTCGAAATCATTTCCCCGAAGCGCAGATCGATTGGGTCGTCGAAGAAAATTTTGCCGCCGTGCCACTACTTAATCCGCAGGTCAATCGCGTGCTCCCCGTTGCGCTACGGCGCTGGCGAAAACATCTGGCAAACGGCGCGACTTGGGAACAATGGCGCGCGTTCAAACGGCAATTGCGCGAATACGCTTACGATTTTGTTCTCGATAGCCAAGGACTCTTAAAAAGCGCCATGATCACACGAAGCGCGCGCGGATTGCACTGCGGGTATGACTGGGAAAGCGCGCGTGAGCCAATGGCAAGTTTTGCCTACCAACGCAAATTCAACGTCGCGAAAAACTTGCACGCGGTCGAACGCAATCGTCAGTTTGTGGCCAAAGCACTTGGCTACGAGGCAATCGGAGAGCCGAACTACGCGCTGCATGCTCCACAATCCGCACCGGATAAGGCGCTTCAGGCGCCTTACATTATCTGTTTACATGCCAGCAGCCGCACCGACAAAGAGTGGCCGCAAGCAAATTGGATTACGCTCGGCAAATGGTTTGCCGAGCGTAATTTGGTCAGCGTTTTTCCAAGCGGAAATTCGCCGGAACACCAACGCGCGATTCGCCTAGCAAAAGCCATCCCGAACGCCCGCCCGCTGCCACCGGGTTCCCTCGAAGAAATCGCTGCCCATCTCTCGAACGCCAGCGCCGTTATCGGCGTCGACACCGGCCTCACGCATTTGGCGTGCGCCTTCGGCAAACCCACGGTTGCGCTTTACTGCAATTCCGATCCCGGTCTAACCGGAGTTTACGGCAGCACGCGCGCCGTGAATCTCGGTGGCATCGGCTCGCCGCCCCGCGTCGACGCGGTTCTCGCCGCGTACGCGAAGGTGTTGGTGGCGTGATCAACCGGGCTATTTACACCGCTTTGCTGTACGGCCTGCTGCCGTTTCTGCCGCTGCGCCTGGCCTGGCGCGCGCGCAAACAGCCGGAATATCTGCAACACATCGGTGAGCGTTTTGGCTTTTACTCCGCGAAACCTAGCAAGCCGATCGTCTGGCTGCATGCCGTATCGGTCGGCGAAACTCGCGCCGCGGCGCCGTTAATCAGCCTCTTTCAACAGCGCAATCCGGACTATCAAATCTTGCTCACTCACATGACGCCGACCGGCCGCGCAACGTCGGAAGAATTATGGGGCGATGAGATTTTGCGTTGCTATTTGCCATACGACTATCCGTTCGCCGTGAGCAAATTCCTGCGCAATTTTCAGCCGTGCTTGGGTATGCTTTTGGAGACGGAATTGTGGCCGAACCTGATTGCAATTTGCCACGAGCAGCACGTTCCGCTTGCGCTCGTCAACGCGCGGTTATCGGAACGCTCCGCGCGTGGCTACTCGCGCTTTCCGGTCCTCGTGGGCGACGCCTTGAACCAGCTTGCCCTGATTGCCGCGCAAACCAATGCCGATGGAGACCGGCTCCAATCCTTGTTCTCCGGGCACGTTACGGTGATGGGCAATCTCAAATTCGACAACACCGTCGCGGCCGGGCAAATCGAGCTCGGAAAAAAACTACGCGCCCAATTCGGCGCCGATCGCCCTGTTTGGCTGGCCGCAAGCACCCGCGACGGTGAAGAGAAGTTATTGTTGGAAACGTTGCAGAAAATTCAAACCGCCGATGCGCTGGCGATCATCGTGCCGCGTCATCCGCAGCGTTTCAACGCGGTTGCCGAATTGCTGAAGTCAAACCGAATCCCCTATCAGCGCCGCAGCGAAAACGCCGCCATCGCGCAGTCAACACGCGTGGTGCTCGGCGATTCCATGGGAGAGATGTTTGCTTACTTCGCCGCGAGCGACGTCGCGTTTATCGGCGGGAGCTTAGTCCCGTTGGGCGGCCAAAATTTGATCGAAGCCTGCGCCGTCGGGGCGCCGGTATTAATCGGGCCGCACACATTTAATTTCGCAGAGGCAACGGATCAAGCGATTGTGTGTGGCGCGGCGATGCGCGTGGCGGACGCTTCAGTACTGGCGAGAGAAATCGATCACCTGTTCGCCGCTCCTGCTCGGCGCAAATCCATGGCCGAGGCGGGTCTGGCTTTTACTGCTGCGCACCGGGGGGCTTCGGCGCGGGCTTACGAGCTGGTTTCTTCACTTTTGGCGTGTCCGGAGTTTTGATCGCGCCTTCGGTATTCCTGTCGATCGCTTCACCCGCTCTTTCAGCGGCGGGTCTTCCGTCTCGCGCTCGCTGCGGCGCCACGTTACTCGGCGTCGAATCACCCGGTTTACGCAACGCGCCGTTCACTTCGATTAAATCGTTGCGCGCCAACATACCGGCGGCGAATTTGAGCCGGAGTTGACTCAGTATCGTATTGTATTGTGCCGAGTAAAGATCGCGCCTCGCGGTATAGAGTTGTTGTTGCGCATTCAGCACGTCAACGCCGGTGCGCACGCCGACTTCTTGGCCGAGCTTGGTGGATTCCAATTGGCTTTGCGTCGACACCACTGCCTGTTCTAACGCCTTGACCTGGGCGATGCCGCTCGTGACACCGAGGTAGGCTTGGCGCGCATCTTGTGCTGCTTTGCGGCGCGCGTTTTCCGTGTCGAAGCGCGCTTTCTCGCGTAGCGCGACCGATTCACGTACTCGCGAGTTGCGCAAACCGCCTTCCCAAATCTGATAGTTGAGCTGAATGCCGACTGCGGCGGAGGTCGACTCTTGTCCAAAGCCCGCTTTTTTAGAGGTGTTATAGTTTTCGTTAAGATTCGCGATTAAATCGACCGTTGGCTTGAAAGTAGCTTTGTTGCGATCGATTTCTTTTACCGCAATATCCTCCGCGGTGCTAAACACCACCACTTGCAAACTCTGTTGCCGCGCCACGTCGACCCACTGCTTCATATCGTTCGGCGTCGGCGCAGGCAATATAACCCGATCGCGCAACGGTGAGAGTTGGTCAAGCGGTTTGCCGACCAGAATCTCCAACGCGCGGCGTTTTACTTCTAAATCATTTTGATCGGCGATCTCGCGCGCCGTCGCCAAATCGTAGCGCGCTTGTGCTTCGTGGGTGTCGGTGATCGTTGCCGTGCCAACTTCGAAATTGCGTTTTGCTTGCGCCAATTGTTCCGAAATCGCAATTTTTTGATTGCGCGAAACAGCGACATTGTCTTCCGCCAACAACACGTCGAAATAAGCTTGTGAAACGCGCACGATCAAATCCTGCTGCGCCTGCGCCAGTTGCGCTTCGATCTGCGTTAACTGGATCTTCGCCTGATCAACAATGATGTTGCTTTCCGGCCGATACAGCGGGTGCGTAAGCGATAGCGTCAATGCGGCGGCGGCATAAGTGTCGGACCCGGAAATTGAATTTTCGCCGGCAGGGTTGGATCGAACGTAGTTATAGGTGAGCGGAAATCGCAAATCGACTTTGGGCAGCAGCGCGGCGCGCGCTTGCGGCAATTTCTCAAGGGCAGCGTGGTAGGTTTCCTTCGCGGCGGCGTAAACCTGATCCTGTTGCTCAGCCGCCTGATAAACATCGAGCAAATCCGCGGCATTTGCGGCGTAAGCGAACATCAAGCCTAACGCTATCGGCGTAAATCGTATCATTTAGATCTTTTCCAAAAAAATGAAAGTCGCTTAGAAAACAAATTGTTCTCGTTGTAGTGCGTGTTTCAGTGCGGGCACACAGGTTTCGAAAAGCTCGTGGTGCTCGATCCCGCCTTGAGCGCTACGCACTATCAACCTAGCCTTCATAATAGGCTCTTCGCCAACAACCGCAAATAACCGTCCGCCGGGATTCAGGCTCTGTATAAAGATCTCGGGCAACAGCGGTGTCGATCCGGTCAGAACGATCACATCAAAAGTCTGCGCGGATCTCCAGCCTTGTGCGCCGTCGCCGACCGCCAAATTGACGTTCTCGATGCCGCGGGCGCGTAAATTCTTTTCCGCGAATGCCGACAGCTCCGGAATGATTTCAACGCTGGTCACGTGCTGGGTACATTTGGCCAGCAACGCCGTCATGTAGCCACAGCCTGTGCCGATTTCCAATACGCGATCGGTGACTTTTAAGCCGATCTCTTGCACGATGCGCGCCTCTAATTTTGGCGGCAACGCGAATTCGCCAAATCCGATTGGCGCCGCCATATCGACAAACGCCAACGCGCGGAAGCGCTCCGGCAAAAATTCCTCGCGCTTGAGCTCGAACAGCAAATCCAGCACGTCTGGGTCGAGCACCTCCCAGGTACGAATCTGTTGCTCAACCATATTGAAACGCGCTTGCTCTAGATTCATGAAATCTAATCGGAATTGATCGAGCTTGGATTATACCGAATTTAAGAAACAAAACAGCCGCTTACTATGTGTTAACCAGGCCATTCCGCGCGCGCACGATGCGCCCTGAGCCGCGTCCCGCTTGCCTCGCAGCAAGGTTTGGCCTGAGCCGCAATGGCCCGAGGCCAGTGGCTACGCGGTCGCCATGCACCACTCCGGGACGCACCCGGTATATATTTAACCCGGCAATAGATCCGCAGACTGCATACGTTTCACGCCCGCCGCGTCCATTTTCTTCCACGCCGCCGTCAACGAGCCGCCGATGTCGATATGGCGACACGCATCTTCGATCACCAGCGCGTCGAAGCCGAGCTTGCGGGCGTCGGTCGCGGACCACATCACGCAAAAATCCGTCGCCAACCCCGCCAGGAACACACGCTTGATACCGCGTCCGCGAAGATAGCCTTCCAGTCCCGTATGGGTTTTGCCGTCGAGATCGAGAAACGCAGAATAGCCGTCGACGTTGGCGTTGTAGCCTTTACGAATCACCAGTTGCGCATGGGGAATATTGAGCGCCTGGTGCAACGCGCCGTCGGTCGTGCCCTGCACGCAGTGATCCGGCCACATAACTTGCGTGCCGTAGATCATTTCCATCGTGCTGAAGACTTCTTTCTTATGCGTACTGGCAAAAGAAATATGGCCACTCGGATGCCAATCCTGCGTCATCACGACGTTCTTGAACCCACCGGCGATATTGTTTACTAATCCAACGATGCTATTGCCGTCCGGCACCGGCAACGTGCCGCCGGGCATAAAGCAATTTTGCACGTCGATGACGAGAAACACATCGGTGTCCTTGTTGATCGTCATTTTGTCCGCCGCAAAACTCGGCAGACCGGCAACCGCCAATCCACCCGCTGTCAGCAAAAAATTTCTACGACTTGTCATGTTGTTCTCCTCTCGATTAAAAAATATTTGGTCGGACGTAGATACTCCCTCCCCTTCAAGGGGAGGGTTAGGGCGGGGATGGGTCTGTCGACGGCGCTAATAACCCATCCCCATGTCCTTAGGCCACCCCGTCACAGCCTTTCCCTTGAAGGAGAAGGCGCTTTTTACCCAATTGATTTCGCCCAACAACTTCGCAAAATTAATGTGACAATAGCACCGGAATCTCCGTCGCCGGCGGCGTATTGCGGCTGCGCTGACAGCGAATAATCCCATCGATAATCACCATGCCGACGCCGGGAATATCGCCTAATGCTACGCTTTCCAATAAATTCCGGCCAGCCGTGTGCTGGGCGCGATCCATTAACACAAAATCGGCGCTGCGGCCCACTTCAATGAGGCCGCAATTGAGATTACGCAAACGCGCCGTGTTGCCGGTGGCGAAACAAAACGCAATTTCTGTCGGAATGTCACCGAGACTCGCAAGCAGCGCGACCATGCGCAAAATGCCCAGTGGCTGTACGCCCGATCCTGCCGGCCCGTCGGTGCCGAGAATCACGCGCTCTAAACACTTCAATTCCCGCGCCGCACGCGCTGCGGCGAGGCCGATTTTCTCGTTGCCGTTATGCACGATTTCAATGCCGCGCGTCGAACGCTCGCATAATTCGCACACATGTTTTTCCGGCAATGCCGTATGGCCGCCATTGATGTGTCCGATGATGTCAGCGTCGGCTTCCAGCACGACATCTTTATCGATCAAACCCGAACCGGGAATCGACGGTCCGCCGGTGTGAATGGTGCTCTGAATGCCATACTTGCGCGCCCAAGCGACCATTTGTTTTGCTTCGGCGCCGGCCTTCACCGAGCCAAGCCCGACTTCGCCGAGCAAGCTCACGCCCGCCTCGGCGAGTTCTTTGAAGTCCGACTCCACCATGCCTTGTTCGATCACCGGCGCGCCGGCCAACACTTTGACGCCGCCCGGCTGAAAATTTTGATAAGCACGCTGCGCCGTGATCGCCAACGCTTTGAGGCCGACAATATCTTTCGGCCGTCCGGGCAAATGCACTTCGCCGGCCGAGATCATGGTCGTCACGCCGCCGTTGAGCGTGGATTCGATCCAACCGAATTGATTTTGCCGCGGCGTCCAATCGCCGAACACCGGGTGCACGTGGCTGTCGATCAGTCCCGGCGCAAGCGTTGTGCCTTTTGCGTCAATCAACGTTGTCGGCGCGCCGGTGTCGCAATCTTTTTCGTTGCCGATCGCGATGATCTTTCCGTCGACACAAACGATCGTATCGGCGTCGAGGATTGGCTTGAAGATATCGCCAGACAATAACAAGCCGATATTTTTTATTACGAGTTTGCCATTGTTCGGCGCGGTTGTTTCAGTTGCCATGTTTTATTCCAAATTCCTCAAACTTTCAACTGTCATTGCGAGGAGCGCAGCGACGAAGCAATCTAGACTTTGCGGCGAACAAAAGCAAGATGGCTTCGTCGCGAAAAAACCCTCCTCGCAATGACCATTTTATGATTGACGATGAGTTTGCCTTCGTTCGATGTGCTTGTTTCGGTTGCCATGTTTTATTCAATATTCCTCAAACTTCCAACTGTCATTGCGAGGAGCGCAGCGACGAAGCAATCTGGACTTTGCGGCGAATAAAATCGCG
>JANNFT010000192.1:0-4458 GCA_031380185.1 Pseudomonadota bacterium | reverse complement strand
ATTCAATTTGTCACTGCGAGCAAACGCGAAGCAATCTCGCTTTGCAATCTCCGGTTACTACGAGATTGCTTCGCGTTCGCTCGCAATGACAATTGGTAGGGTGGATCAAGCGCAGCGGATCCACCATTGCGTATCGCGCGTTGCTACCGTCCGAAGTATCCGCCGGACGATGAATTCAAAGGTAAGTAAACGCAATTCAATTTGTCATTGCGAGGAGTGCAACGACGAAGCAATCTCGTAATAGGCGCTGATTGAAAAGCGAGATTGCTTCGCATGCGCTCGCAATGACAAGTTCATAGGGATTTTGTAACAAGCTGGTGATTGTAGGTTGAGGAGATTGATCGCGGTCAATCAAACATTAATAATGTAATTAGGAGTAAAACGAATGGCATTCTCTCGACGTAATTTTCTCGCGGCATCCGGTCTTAGCGCGGTAGGCAGCAGCTTGCCGCACTTCGCATTCGCACAAAGCGGCGAAATTAAACTCGGCTCGGTATTGGACGGCTCAGGCAACCTCGACATCTACGGCAAACCGATGGTGATGGCCACCACGCTCGCCGTAGAGGAATTGAACGCCGCCGGCGGCTTGCTCGGCCGCAAGATCAAGGCGATTCAATACGACACGCAATCGGACATCGCGCTCTACACCAAATACGCGCAACAGTTAAGTCGCGACGACAAAGTCGACGTGGTGCACGGCGGCATCACCTCGGCGTCACGCGAAGCAATTCGCCAAACGTTTAAGCGCGGCAACACACTTTATTTCTACAACGTGCTGTACGAAGGCGGCGTCTGCGATCGCAACATCGTCGTCACCGGCACCACGCCGGCGCAGGCGGTCGAGCCGATCGTCGATCACGCGATGAAAAAATGGGGCGACAAAGTTTACATCCTCGCCGCCGATTACAACTATGGCCAGATCACGGCGAAATGGCTGGCGCACTACATCAAACTGCGTAAAGGCACGGTCGCTTCGACGGATTTCTTTCCGCTCGATGTCGCCGACTTCGGTTCGACGATTGCAAAAATTCAGCAAGCAAATCCGAAGTGGGTCGTTTCCGCGCTGGTCGGTGGCGCACACATGTCGTTCTATCGCCAATGGGCTGCTTCCGGCATGAACAAAAAGATTCCGCTCGCTTCGACCACATTCGGCGTCGGCAACGAGCACTTGGCGTTGTCCGCGTCGGAAGGAGACGGCATTTTGATCGCCGGTAATTACAGCCAAGAAAATCCGGCGCCGGCCAACAAAGATTTCCTCGCGACGTGGAACAAACGCTTCGGCGACACCAAGATCGTGCACGAGATCGCCGTGTCGCAATATCACGGCATCAAGCTGTGGGCGGAATGCGTCAAGAAAGCGGGATCGCTTGATCGTGAAAAGATGCTGGCGGCGATTGAATCCGGCGTGAAGATCGAAGGTCCGGCGGGAACCGTGTCGCTTGATCCGCAAACCCACCACGCGGCGCTGGACATTCATTTAATGGAAGTGAAGAACCAGAAGCTGACTATTTTGTCGACGGTGAAAAATCGTGCGCCGGCGGATACGGCGCAGTCGTGTGATCTGAAAAAGAATCCGAACGATAATAAGCAGTATGAGGTGAAGGTCTAATAAGCCCCGCAATGGTCATTGCGAGGAGGGCAAAGCCCGACGAAGCAATCTCGCTGTAGCCGAGAATTGGCGCCAGCGAGATTGCTTCGCGTTCGCTCGCAATGACAAGCTCCATATTTTCGGGTGTCGCTTAACTATAAGATTTAAATGGATTACGCCGGCGTCGTTTTTCTAGAAATCATTTACATGATCGCCTTCCTCGCATTGACCAGTGCGGGCTTGGCCGTCGTGTTCGGCATGATGCGGGTGATCAATCTTGCGCATGGCGAATTCGTCATGCTCGGTGGTTACACCACGCTCACGTGCTACAAAGCCGGCATCAATATTTATTTTGCGATGCTGATCGTCGCGCCGATCGTCGTCGGGTTGTTCGGCCTGATTGTCGAGCGGCTAATCATACGATTTCTTTACGGCCGCATGATCGACACCATGCTTGCGACGTGGGGGCTGAGTTTATTTTTAATCGGCGCGGTCACGATGATTTTCGGCAGTTCCGCCGTGAACGTGCCGACGCCGATTTCCGGTTACGAATTGGGTAGCTACCAAATGGGCGGCTACAATTTGTTCATTATCTTTGTCGCCGCCGCGGTTATGATCGGCGTATGGTGTGTGCTGCGCTTCACCCGCGTCGGCCTGATCGCGCGCGGCGCGATGCAAAACGCCGACGTCGCCTCGTCGCTCGGCTACAACCCTCGCACCGTCTATATGATCACCTTCACCGCTGGCGCGGCTCTATCGGGCTTGGCCGGCGGCGTGCTCGCGCCGTTAACCGGTTTGCTGCCCACGTCCGGCGGCGCCTATATCGCGAAAGCGTTCATCACCATCGTCACCGGCGGCGCGGCAGTCATCGCGGGAACTGTATCGAGTTCTGTCATTTTTGGCGTAATCAGTCAGGTCGTCTCGTTTGCGTCGACGCCGGTGATCGGCGAAATTGCGATGCTCGCGCTTGCTATCGTGTTGCTGCGCTTGATGCCGCAAGGGATCACCGGCCGCTTCTTCAAAAACAGCACATGATCACCGCCTGGCGTTCCATCGGCGGCGTACGCTGGGGCTGGTTCATCGCTTTCGCTTTAGTGTTGCTATTGTTGCCCCTGGTTTATGAAACACACACGCCCACGGTGCTGCTCATCTGGGCGCTGTTCGCGTTGTCGCTCGGTTTCATGTGGGGCTACGCAGGTATCTTGAGCTTCGGCCATTCCGCGTATTTCGGCTTGGGCGCATATGTCTATGCGATCGCCGCCGTGAACATCGGCGAAAGCACGCTGCCGTTAATTCTCGCCGTGTTCATCCCCGCTTGCGTCGCCGCCGTCATCGGCGCGATGATGTTTTACGGACGCATCAGCGATGTCTACATGGGCGTCATGACCTTGGTGGTCTCGCTGATCATGTTCAAATTCATGAACGCCACCGCCGGCGATCAATACGCCATCGGCGCTGCGCGCCTTGGCGGTTTCAACGGCATGCCGGGATTTCCGACGCTAAACGTGCCCGGTGCGCCGCATATTTCGCTGTGGGGTGTGCCGACCTATTACGTTTGCGCCGTTTCATTACTGATCTGCTATTTGCTGTGCCGTTGGATCTTGGCGCGCTCCTTCGGCCGCGTGCTCCTTGGCATTCGCGAAAACGAAACGCGCTGCGAATTGCTCGGCTACAACGTGCCCGCGTGCAAGACCGCAATTTTCACCATCAGCGCCGCCATGGCCGGCCTGTCCGGCTGCTTCTTCGCGAATTGGGCCGAGATCGTCACGCCCAGCGTGTTCAGCTTGCAGACTTCCTCGGACGTCATCATCTGGAGCATGGTCGGCGGCGTCGGCACCTTGATCGGCCCGATCCTCGGCGCCATGGCGCTGGGCATGGTCAAGCTGTTGCTCGGCCAGCAAACGCTGATCAACAATTTCCTGGTGTTCGGTTTTATTCTTATTGTCGTTGTGCTGGCGATGCCGCGCGGCGTGATTCCCTCGATTCAGTATTGGTGGGGAAATCGTTCGCGCCGAAGCCGCGTGCCGAGTAACGGTGGCCGCGCCCGGCGGCGCTTGACGGTAAAGCCTGCGGAGCGATCATGAGCGACGTAGTTGAAACCCATGAGCTGACCATGCGCTTCGGCGGTGTCGTTGCCGTTAACAATGTCAATTTCAATTTGCGCGAGCGCGAATTGCGTTGTTTAATTGGCCCGAACGGCGCGGGCAAAAGCACCTTCTTCAAATGCCTCACCGGACAACTTCCACTCAACCACGGCAATGGCCGCGTGTTTATCCGCGGCAGCGATGTCACCGGCTGGCGCGCGCACGAAATCGTGCGGCTCGGCGTCGGCATCAAAACGCAGGTGCCGTCGGTGATGAATGGCCTTAGCGTCGAAGAAAATCTCTGGCTCGCCGCGCGCCGTATTCACGGCTGGAACGGCACGGCAGGCGCGGCGGAAGAAATTATCGCCGAGTTGCAGCTGGGTGATTTTTCCAAACGCTTGGTCGGCGAGCTCGCCCACGGCCAGCGTCAACTAGTCGAAATCGGCATGGTGTTGGTGCAGCGTCCCTGGCTGGTGTTGCTGGACGAACCCGCCGCCGGCATGACTGGTGATGAAGTGGAACGCCTCGCCAAAGTCATACGCCGCATCAATCAGACTGCGTCGGTGATTGTGGTCGATCATGACATGGAGTTTGTACGCATGTTGGGCTCGAACGTCACGGTGTTTCACCAGGGCGCGGTGTTGCTGGAAGGTCCGTGCGATCACGTATTGAGCGATGAAAAAGTGCGCGAGGTTTATATCGGGACGAGAGCGAAATGAGCGCCGGCGAATCCCGCATCGAGCAATCGCCAATCATCTTGGACGTGCACGATCTGCGCGCCGGTTA
>JANNFT010000188.1:0-1514 GCA_031380185.1 Pseudomonadota bacterium | reverse complement strand
GGCGCGGAAATCATGCTGCGCACGGCGGGGTACACCGCGCCGATGCGCCACGCTTGGCAGATCACCAATCAGGCCAACTCGTTTTGCAACTTAATGGTGACGGCTAGTGTGTGCATGTGCGGCAGTGACGGTGTGTTCAATTCCATGGGCGAAGCGATGGTATGTAATTTCGACGGCGTCGTAATTGCGGAGGGTGGCGGCGTGGCCGACGAAATGGTCACGGCTGAGGTGCGTCCGGACCTCGTTCGCGAAGCGCGCCAATATTGGAGTGTGGAAAACAATATCTATCAGTTCGGCCATCGCGGCTTCACGGCGGTGAAAGGCGGCGCGCAGGATTGTCCCTACACCTACATGCATGATCTGGTCGCCGGTCGTTATCGCTTGCCGTGGGAAGATCAAGTGAAATCGACCGACGGTACTGCTTGCGGATTCCCGGCGCCGGAACGCCGTTACAAGGAAAAAACCCATGCCAAACTCACGAACCTTAGCGGCTGATCCGTATCCGTGGCCTTACAACGGCGATCTGCGCGCCGCGAATACGGTCGTGATGGTGATCGACATGCAAACGGATTTTTGCGGCAAGGGCGGTTATGTGGATCGCATGGGCTACGATCTGTCGCTGACTCGCGCGCCGATTGAGCCGATTCGTCGCGTTCTTGGCGCCGCGCGTGCGAAAGGCCTGCATGTTTTCCACACCCGCGAGGGTCATCGGACGGATCTGTCAGACCTGCCGGAGAACAAGCGCTGGCGCAGTCGCCAGATTGGCGCGGGTATTGGCGATCGCGGCCCTTGCGGGAAAATTCTGGTACGCGGCGAACCCGGATGGGAGATCATCGACGAATTAAAGCCGTTGCCGGGCGAACCGATTATCGATAAGCCCGGCAAGGGATCGTTTTATGCGACGGACCTGGAATTGTTATTGCACCGTCGCGGCATCGCCAACCTCGTGCTATGCGGCATCACCACGGACGTTTGTGTGCACACCACCATGCGCGACGCCAACGACCGCGGTTACGAGTGCCTGTTGCTTGAGGATTGCTGCGGCGCCACCGACCAAGGCAATCACGACGCGGCGATCAAAATGATCAAGATGCAGGGTGGCGTATTCGGCGCGGTTTCCAACTCCGCCGCGTTTGCCGATTTGATTGGTTCGTTAGATGCATGACCGTTGCCTAGTTCGTAAGGAGCGGCGATTTGATGCGCCGCCCGCTCATGGCCCTAGGCCACCCCGTCCCCACCCCCCCGTTCGAGCCGGGGGCAGGCTCTTCTCCCAAAGGAGAAAGGAGAACTTCCCCTTTCCCCCCGGGGAGAGGGTAGGGGTGAGGGGGCAGCGTGTTAACTCCTATTGAGCGACAAATGGTAACGTCCACCGTGGTCACCGCCCCCGAATTAGAAGTCATCAATCTATCCAAGCGTTTCGGCGAAGTCGTCGCGCTGGATCAGGTCTCGCTTCACGTCACCCCGGGCGAATTCCATGCCTTGCTCGGCGAAAATGGCGCCGGCAAAAGCACGCT
>JANNFT010000127.1:0-6522 GCA_031380185.1 Pseudomonadota bacterium | reverse complement strand
TGACCAGACTCTGCCCTCTGTTTCGCTGACCCAGGGCCTGCAACTACTGGCCTTTTCCGTTTTTTGGCTGGTGACCGCGATGTGGGTCACCATGTATGGTGTGACCCACCTTGAGGCCAGTCGCAGTGCGGTTTTGCTGGTGGTTGAGCTTGCCGTGGCCGTGGTGTCGGCACTGATCATCGGCGGCGAACGACTCAGCGCGCTCGGATGGGCCGGCGCGGCGTTGATCCTCGCCGCGGCGCTAATAGAAGCGCGCGTTGCACATTCTCCAAACCTGACAGGAAAACCCGCATGAGCGAAGTGTTGATGAATCGCATGAATTGGCTGGATTACGAACGGCGTGTAAATAGCGACGGCGCGGTCGTGCTGCTGCCGGTCGGTGCGACGGAGCAACACGGGCCCCACCTTCCGCTCGGCACCGATGCATTGCTTGCGAGCGCTGTCGCGGAAGATGTCGCTCGGCGCGTCAGCGGCGTCGTGGCGCCGGCTTTTTCGTACGGCTACAAGTCGCAGCCGAAATGCGGCGGCGGTAATCATTTCTGCGGCACCACCAGCTTGGACGCCGCCACCCTCGCCGCGCAAATCAAAGACGTGGTGCGTGAATTCGCGCGTCATGGCGTGACGCGGTTGGTGATCGTGAGCGGTCATTACGAGAATCAATGGTTTCTAATCGAAGGCATCGATCTGGCGATGCGCGAGTTGGGTAAGGCATCCGCGCTGACCATCATGCGCTTGGAATACTGGGATTTCTTCACGCCCGCGACGCTGGACAAAGTGTTCCCGGACGGATTTCCCGGTTATGCGCTGGAGCATGCGGCGGTGATCGAAACATCGATGATGTTGCATTACCATCCTTCCCTGGTGCGGCTCGATTTGATTCCCAACGATCCGCCGGCGGACTTCCCACCCTATGATATTTATCCGACGCGCGTCGAATGGGTTCCGCCGTCCGGCGTGTTGTCCTCCGCAAAGGGCGCCACGACGAAGAAGGGTGTCGAGATGGCGGCCGAGTTGGCGACGTTGAGCGCGGCCGCGATAGTCAAGGAGTTTGCGTTGGACGCGGCAACCGCACGCTAATGTCGACCAATCTCAATATCCAGCCAAGTACGACTGCATTGGTGGTGATCGACATGCAGCGAGATTTTCTCGATGCGCGTGGCTATGCCGCTAAAGCCGGGCTTGACGTTAACTTACTGCGCGCCGCAATCAGCCCGATCGCGGCGTTACTGGCGGCGGCGCGTAAGCGCGGCGTTTTGGTGGTGTTTACCCGCGAAGCGAACGCGCCGGATTTGTCGGATGTACCGCCGTGCTTTGTCGATGCCGGGCAACGTAGCGGCGCGCCGGTTGGCACGCAAGGGCCGATGGGCCGCTTTCTGGTGCGGGGTGAATACGGCAGCGATATCGTCGACGAACTGCAACCGGTGCTGAATGAAATCGTGATCGATAAGCCCGGATTCAGCGCATTTGAAAGCACTGCGTTGGGTGCATTGCTCAACGCGCGCGCGATAGGCACTCTGTTGATCACGGGCATCACCACCGAGGTGTGTGTCAGCTCCACGTTACGCAGCGCGGTCGATCGAGGTTTCCGCTGTATCACCGTGCGAGATGCTTGTGCGTCGTCCTACCCGCATTTGCATGAAGCAGCGTTGGAAATGATCTGCGTCGAAGGCGGCGTATTCGGCCGGGTGGCCGAGAGCACCGACGTGATTGCAGCCTGGAATGGCTGACGTCCCGGAGGCCTATCTCGGTGTGTGGCGACGTTTGCTATTGCGCACGCCGCAATTCGAAGACACAACAACCGAGGTCTATTGGCTACAGACCCGAGACTGGCATGGCGACATCCGTGTGCCGTTGAATCGCCCCGCTTGCGCCGGCAAGACGTCGTTGGCCCAGCTCGACCGCGATGAGTTACTTGGCTTATCGAAACAGCAAGGCTTTGCCGGTGTCACGGAAGTGGTGGGTGACATTTGCCGCTGGCATCGTAAAGTCGATTTTCAGCCGCCATCCGGTTTCAACGACATAGGCCGCATGGAGTTTGAAAGCACGGAACGCATGCTGGAGTATGGCATCGAGCAGGACTATTTCGAGATCTGGCAACGGCTGCCGGACAGCGTGGGAAATCCATGCAGCGATATCCGTTATACCGGCGACAACAGTGCAGACCAGACGCCGAGCATGATCGAAATCGGTAGCGGCAAATATTTCATCCGCATCAGGCCGCGCAAACTGTCTTTGCCCTTCGATGATTCGCCTGCGGATATTGATGCCCTGCGCCGCCGGGTCGATTTCGAAATCAGCTTCGGTATGCGAACGGACGCTGGGACTGGGCGTATTTTGCGCAGTACGTTTCCTTGGCGCGAAGGGCCGTCGAGCGACAATTACGACGTACTTGATGCCTCGCCTGCGAGAATCTGATGCATGCGTTCTTGGTCGAGCATTCGTGTAATTCGCATGGATAGTGCGTCTCCAAGCATGCATTGCCAAGAGGCAAGCGCGCTAAGGCGTTACGACCGTGTCGTTGATTGGTTTTCCAGCGCGAAAACAGTGCGTATATTTCACAGCGCGTACCATTTTGAAACATACCTTGCGCGAGCCGAGGCGAGACTGATTCGTAAACTGTTGAATTCTTTGATATGCACAAAATTCTAAAATTGGCATAGACCTTGCGCTGGTAACCGGAAGGAAGTTTGGTTATCAACCTAGATAGGGAGGATGCAAATGGCTATTAATCGCAGACAAATGCTGAAGACCGCCGGCGTGTCATTGGCGCTGACGCAAATGGGCTCAATCGCAACGTCGGCCTTCGCCGCAAAAACCGTCAATATAGGCTTCATCTACGTCGGTCCCCGAGACGACTATGGGTACAATCAAGCGCATTTCGAGGGCAAGCAAAGTCTCGACAAGATGGATTGGATCAAAGCCGTCGACCAGGAGAAAGTGCCGGAAACGACCGACGTGCAAGAGGCGATGGAAAGTATGATCAAGCTCGACAACGTCGACGTGTTGTTCCCGACATCGTTCGGCTATTTCGATCCACATATTCTGAAGATTGCAAAGCAATACCCGGAAAAAACATTTCTGCATTGCGGCGGATTGTATAAGGATGGCGTGCATCCCAAGAACGTCGGCAGCTACTTCGGCTACATCGACGAAGCACAATATGTATCCGGCGTTGTCGCCGGGCTGATGACCAAGTCGAACAAGCTCGGCTTCGTCGCCGCGAAACCGATTCCGCAAGTGTTGCGCAACATTAATTCACTTACGCTGGGCGCGAAGAGTGTCAATCCCGCCATCACCACGCAAGTGATTTTCACCGGCGATTGGGCGATGCCGGTGAAAGAGGCGGAAGCCACCAATAGCATGATCAGCCAGGGTATCGACTTTATCACCATGCACGTGGATTCGCCAAAGGTCGTCGTCGAGACCTGCGAGCGCAAAGGCGTATTCGTCGGCGGCTATCACGCCAACCAAGCCAAGCTCGCGCCGACCAAGTATCTCACCGGCGCGGAATGGAACTGGGGCAAGGTCTATACCGATTACGCGAAAATGATTCAAGGCGGGAGCAAGATTCCCAATCTGGTGCGCGGCGGTTTGAAGGAAGGCGTCGTAAAAGTTTCGCCGTACGGCATGGCCGTCAGCGAGGCCGCACGCAAAGCCGGTGATGCGGCCAAGGGGGCGCTGGCGAGCGGCAATTTTGTGATTTACAAAGGTCCGATCAAAGACAACAAGGGCAAGACGGTGATCGCTGCCGGCAAGTCTTATCCGCAGACGGACATCTGGCTGGAATCAATGAACTGGCTGGTCGAGGGCGTGATCGGTCAAGTGTGATCGTTTAGCGAAGAATCGCCGCAGCGCGCTTTTGCGATAATGTCGCAAGACTCCGTTCTGATTTCCGCGCCGGTTGCGACGGAGAATGCCGAACGCGGCGCCGCGGAATCGGCGCTGAATTGGCTTGAACGTCTCATCATCCCTGTTGGCGCAATCCTGATTGGCTTTGCAATCTTCGCCGTGTTCTTGCTGATCGTCACCGACGCCAAGCCCCTGGCAGTATTTGAGAGCATTTACCGCGCCGGATTCGGTTCATGGTTCTCGGTTCAGAAAACCTTGATCCGAGCAGCGCCGTTGTTGTTAACAGCGCTGTGTGTCGCGATTCCTGCGCAACTGGGATTAATCATCATTGGCGCGGAAGGCGCGCTGGTGATGGGCGGGTTGGCCGCGGCTGTCACGGGATTTCAACTCAACGGCGCAGGGCCGATGTTTGTGATCTTCGCGATGGCGCTTGCCGGAATGAGCGCCGGTGGATTCTGGATCGCCATTAGCGGCGCGCTCAAACATTATCGCGGTGTCAATGAAACCATCAGTTCGTTGTTGCTTACGTACATCGCGATTGCGCTGCTAAATCATGCGGTGAGCGGTCCGTTGCGCGATCCCGAAAGCCTTAACAAGCCCGCTACGCCGCCGATCGGTGACATCAACATGCTCGGCAATCTTCCCGGCATGAACGTGCATGCGGGATTGTTGTTCGGCATCATCGCCTGCATGATCGCGGCGTTTATGATTTATCGCACCGTGCCAGGTTTCGCGATGCGCGTGATCGGCGGCAATGTCCGCGCGGCGCAACTTGCCGGCCTGGCCGTAGGCCAGATCACGCTCGCAGCGTGTTTCTGCGCGGGCGCCGCAGCCGGGCTGGCGGGCATGGTGGAAGTCGCCGCCGTGCAAGGCAGCGCAAGCGCTGCGATCAACGCCGGTTACGGATACACCGGCATCTTGATTGCATTTATCGCTCGCCAAAATCCGATCGCCGTGATTCCGGCGGCATTGTTATTGGCCGGGATCGGCGCCGCCAGCGGTCTGTTGCAGCGCAGTCATGGCTTGCCCGATGCGACCGTGTTGGTCATACAGGGCATCATTTTTCTGACGATTTTGGCGTCCGAAACGCTCTACGGACGTAGGCGGACCAGCACGTGATGGACGCTTCTTCGGCATCCATTGGCAGCGTGTTTTTGCTTATCATTGCCGGCGCGATTCGCGTCGGCACGCCATTTCTTTTCGTCAGTCTCGGCGAAATGTTGACGGAAAAATCCGGGCGCATCAATCTCGGCCTGGAAGCGAATCTAGTCATGGGCGCGATGGCCGGTTACGCGCTGTCGTTGCACAGCGGCAATCCCTGGGTCGGGGTGCTATGCGCTGGAATGACAGGCATTGTTCTAAGTGGTTTGCACACCGCATTGTGTAGTTTGAAAGGCGTCAACGATATCGCCGTCGGCATTGCCATCATGATTTTCGGTGTCGGTCTCGCGTTTTTTCTCGGCAAGCCCTATATCCAACCTTCGGCGCCGATGTTGCCCTCGATCGATTTCGGTTGGTGGATTGACACCAAAGAAGTCCGAACCGCATTGCAAATTAATCCGCTGTTTCTGGTCGGCCTATTACTTCTGCCGTTGCTTACCTGGGCACTGCAAAATACCCGTTGGGGACTGATGATTCGGCTGGCGGGAGAAAACGCCGAGGCCGCGACGGCGATGGGTTACTCGGTTCGCCGCATACGAGCGCTATCGACCATGGCGGGTGGATTTCTGGCGGGTGTCGGCGGCGCGTTTTTGTCGCTGTTCTACCCCGGCAGTTGGAATGAGGGACTGTCCAGTGGCCAGGGATTGATGGCGGTGGCGCTGGTGATCTTCGCTCGTTGGAAACCCGTTAATTGTTTCTACGCGGCTATGCTGTTTGGTGGCGCAGGGGCGTTAGCGCCGGCTTTGCAGGCCGTCGGCATCACTTGGGGTTACTACTTATTCAACGCCGCGCCGTATGTTTTGACACTGGTCATCATGGCCGTGACCTGTTCACCGCAACGCAGTTTGGCGGGTATGCCCGCGCAGTTGGGCGAACGCCGATAAACCACGCATCCCTAAACATTGGAGAACGCGAAATGAACGGATTAGGCGGTTTGAACAAATCACCCGAGGGCGTGGTGCTCGGTCTGGTGCAATTGGCGCTGCCGGTCGTAGTCACGCCCGAAGACGTTAGACGCCAAACGGAAAAGATTTGCGCCATGCTTGCAAAAGCGCGCAACAGCATGCCGGCTATGGATCTGCTGGTGTTCCCTGAATATTCATTGCACGGCCTTTCGATGGATACCAATCCGGCGATCATGTGCCGGCTCGATGGCCCCGAGGTCGCGGCATTTCGCAATGCTTGTGACGAGCATCGTATCTGGGGCTGTTTCTCCATCATGGAATTGAACCCCGGCGGTTACCCCTACAACTCGGGAATCATTATCGACGATCACGGCGATATCAAACTCTATTACCGCAAGTTGCATCCGTGGACGCCGGTCGAGCCTTGGGAACCCGGTGATTTGGGTATTCCTGTTTGCGAAGGACCGAAAGGCTGCAAGCTGGCATTGATTATTTGCCATGATGGTATGTTTCCCGAGATGGCTCGAGAATCGGCTTACAAGGGCGCGGAAATCATGCTGCGCCCGGCGGGGTACACCGCGCCGATATATATATATATATATATATA
>JANNFT010000459.1:0-5347 GCA_031380185.1 Pseudomonadota bacterium | reverse complement strand
AACCAGGCAACGTTCGCGCTGCCATGCAACAAAGTCACCAAGCCAAAAGCCAGCAACAGCAATGCTGTCGAGCCCGTGATCGGCCAATGGGACGGTTGCGGAATAAAATAATGTCCAACGGATTGTGCACTCACCTTGTAGTTCTCCCTCACTTATAGTCTGATAAGTTGGCCATATGGACCGGTCTTAACGAGTCACAAAATACACTAGGAACAAAATCGAAAAAATAAAAACCAGAGCGCTAATGACCGCGGCAAATATCACTTGAGCAGGCGTTAGATTTATCGCGTCGTGATCGTAATCGACTCCCTTGCGTACGCCAAAAAAGCTCCAAAATACTGCCTGAAATGCCCTGAACATCTTAGCTCTTGCGCCCTGCTTCGCCGCTCATATCAAAGAACGTGTACGACAGCGTTAAGGTTGTAACATCGTTCGGCAGATCGCGTCCCACATAAAATACAACCGGCATTTGCCGAGTCTCGTTTGCCGCCAACGTTTGCTGGTTAAAACAAAAGCACTCCAACTTGTTGAAATACTTCCCGGCGATCTCGGGCCCGTAACTCGGTCGCGCCTGACCTACCATCGCTTTGCCCGTCGTGTTTGTAACGGTATAAACCATCTGCGCAACCTCGCCGGGATGCACCTTGAGACTGCGTTGCTCCGGTGCAAAGCGCCACGGCATCTGTTGATTGATTGTCGCGTCGAACTGAACCGTTATCGTGCGCGACAAATCCACCTGCGTGTTCTTTGCCTCCGCCCGCGTCACAACGCGAGTTTGGCTAATGCCTGTTACTTCACAAATCTTTTTGTAGAATGGGGCCAGCGCCAGCCCAAAACCGCCCATCAACACAACTATGACCAGTAATTTCTTTAACATCACCTGATTTTGCGCTGCTACATCCATATCACCAACGCCGTAAAACCGTATAGACAAACATGCCAACAGAAAACAGGATCAATATGCCTGCGGTAACGTACTTTCCCATACTCGATCGTGAATTACTATTGGTGTTCAAATTATCAAATCACGGGTAGCCACAACGCTGCCCGGCTTCCTTTATTTGACTACTGGCGGTGTTTCAAATGTGTGGTACGGCGCCGGCGAGGGTAATGTCCACTCCAGCCCTTCCGCGCCTTCCCAAACGCGATCGGTCGCCTTTTGGCCACCCTTCACGCACTTCAACACAACCCAGAGGAAAAGCAGTTGCGATAAACCCAAACCGAACGCGCCGATACTCGACCACCAGTTCCAATCGGAGAATTGCAACGCATAATCGGCGTAGCGGCGCTGCATGCCTGCCAGGCCCAAAAAGTGTTGCGGGAAAAAGCAAATATTAAAGAAAATCGTGGTCAGCCAGAAATGCCATTTTCCAAGGATCTCGTCATACATGTGGCCGGTCCATTTCGGAATCCAATAGTACACACCCGCCATAATCGCCATCGCCGCACCGGAGAACAGCACATAGTGAAAATGGGCGACCACGTAATAAGTGTTGTGGATGACGATATCGACCGGCGTAATTGCCAGCACCAGGCCGCTGAATCCGCCGATAGTAAACAAAAACACGAAACCCACCGCAAACAGCATCGGCGTTTCAAACGTCATCGATCCCTTCCACATGGTAGCGATCCAGTTAAATACTTTCACACCGGTTGGCACTGCGATCAACATCGTCGCGTACATAAAGAACAGGTTACCCGCCGCCGGCATTCCCACCGTGAACATATGGTGGCCCCAAACGATGAACGACAGTATCGCGATAGACGCGGTTGCATAGACCATCGAGGCATACCCGAATAGCGGTTTGCGGGCGAAAGTCGGGATAATTTGCGAGACGATGCCGAACGCCGGCAAAATCATGATGTATACCTCGGGATGCCCGAAGAACCAGAAGATGTGCATGAACATCGTCGGGTCGCCGCCGCCGGCCGCGTTGAAGAAATGCGTGCCGAAATGGCGGTCCGTGAGCAACATCGTTACCGCACCTGCCAACACTGGCATCACCGCGATCAGGAGATAGGCCGTGATCAGCCAAGTCCACACAAACAGCGGCATCTTCATCAGCGTCATGCTAGGCGCGCGCATGTTGAGGATGGTGGTGATAATGTTGATGGATCCCATGATCGAAGAAGCGCCCATGATGTGAATCGCCAAGATCGTCATGTCGGTCGAAATGCCGCCTTGAATCACCAGGGGCGGATAAAGCGTCCAGCCACTCGCCGCTGCGCCGCCGGGAACGAAGAACGAACCGAACAGCAAAATCGCCGCGGGCGGCAACAACCAAAAGCTCCAGTTGTTCATGCGGGCGAAAGCCATGTCCGGCGCGCCGATCATCAGCGGTACTTGCCAGTTGGCGAAGCCGACGAAGGCGGGCATGATGGCGCCGAAAATCATAACCAGCGCATGAATGGTAGTGAAAGAATTGAACAATTCTGGCTGCAGCAATTGAATACCAGGCTTCATCAACTCGGCGCGAATACCCATCGCCAGCAACCCGCCGGCGAAGAACATAATCAACGCGAACCACAAGTACAGCGTGCCGATATCTTTATGGTTGGTGGTCTTGATCCAGCGCATCAATCCGCTAGGGTGGTGGTCGTGGTGATAATCGTGACCACCATCGTGGGCGTGGGACGCTGCCATAATTCTTCTCCGTAATCTGTTTAGGTGTTAACCGGTCAAAAATCAATTTACTGTTTGGTTTTCGCCGCCGGCGCCGCTGCTGCTGCCGGCATGGGTTCCGCGGCGGGCGCGGACGCTAAGGCCGCCTTTTGCTTTTCCATCCATTCGGCGTAGTCAGCTTCCGATTTTGCTTCGACTACGATGGGCATGAAGGCATGTTCTTTGCCGCAAATCTGGCTGCAGTAGCCGCGATAAGTTCCTGGCCGTTCGATATTGAACCAGACATCTTTGATGAATCCAGGGATCCCATATTGATTGATGCCCAGTTGGGGGACGTAAAAGCCATGGATAACGTCGCCGGACGTGATAACCACACGAATTTTCTTACCGACCGGCACAACCATGGGATTTGTGACTTCTTGCAGATAATGCTCGCTCTTTTCCGCTTGACCCATGACCTGCTCATAGGGGGTCGCCAGCACGCTGATGAACTTCACGCCGTCCGCCAAATAGTCGTATTCCCAACGCCATTGATATCCCGTCGCCTTAATAGTCATGGCAGGGCTGGTCGTGTTTTTCATGTTTAGAATGGATCTCGTGGCTGGATAGGCCATCCCGGCGAGAATCAGGAATGGGACGATAGTCCACAAAATCTCGACCGTTGTATTCTCGTGGAAATGCGCGGCCTTGTGGCCAACGGACTTGCGATGCTTGAAAATCGACACAATCATTGCGCCGAATACGACGACGCAGATCGCCACACATACCCACATAATGAGTACGTGCAAGCCGTATATCTCTCTCGTGAGTTGTGTAGCGGGGACGGGTAGATCGTAATCGTACGCGGCGTGCGCCGCTATCGACGTAAATGCCAGCGCAATTGCCGATAATGTTGATTTGATGTTATGAAGACCCATACTTTTCCCGATTAATATGCGCTGACTATTCGAATCTGTTTGCGTAACTCCCGCCCCCAGGCGGATCGTTGCTCGTCATTCATCAATTTGCCCAGCCTAAATTTATGTCCCTGATACAGAAGCCCTAAGTAGCAGCGACTGCCATTTTCTAGGCAAACCAAATGCACCCAATGCCTATTAAAATTAATCTGGCTTGTGACGCCGCGCTCGCACACTTCTAATGTTAAGGTCGAGCCAGCGATCGTCAAACGTTCAAAATCACCATCAAATTCGCCCAAATAGTGAAACGCGTAAACGAGCAACCCAAGTTCGATCCCGGCAAACGGCAACACCGGCCACGCGCCGGCTATCGCCCACGCCATTGCGAGCACGCCCGTAATCAGGAAAATCAGACCAAGAAATAACCGCCGTCCGGCACGACTCAGCGACACATTACGCTTAGTAGTTTGGCAATATTCTGCGAGTTTCGGACTAGCGGTTACTTCGGTGGAGCTAACCATTCACATCACTCTCAAGCTTGCGTAATTCAACCGCCCGCCAAATCGACTGCGAAAGATACCATAGCGGGGCTTGTTCGGACAAGTGGCAGGTTTACAAAATATTTTAAATAGTTCACACTACGTCTTGAGGTCGTAGTTTGCATTCAGGTTCAGTGGTGTCCGGTTAAAGATCAAGCAGAATCAATACCGCGACCGAAACAATCTGTAGCAAAGTTTGGAGCGAGGCATTAAGGTGAAATTCATTCTTGATGATAGCAATAAGCACGTACGTGGAGGCGGCGCTGGTTCTGTAGGTTCAGGACGAGCACTCTTCCCTTGCGCTCATGCCGCGTGTGACGAAGAAAGCCCCGGCTTCATGCATCTTGTACAGTCGAGCGAAGTCCAGACTGTGTGGCCTAGGGAGATCGCCTGGATCCAGCCCATAAAAATCCTTCCACTCGATCGACAACTAATCTTGGGCGCCCTTAAATTCCTCAGAGCGCTGATTGTTGCTGGCTTGCCAGCGTTTCCCCTTAGAATAAACCGAGCACTACTGATTCAGGTCAAGGAGTGAGTTTGGTATGATCCTAGCAATCGTATTGGTTTTATTGGTCGTTGGTTCCGTCCTGTTTCACTTCCTGAGCCCATGGTATTTCACGCCGGTCGCCTCCAATTGGGGCGCGATCGACGACACAATCAGCCTGACTTTCTGGGTTACCGGGGTTGTCTTCGTCGCCGTCAATTTGTTTGTGGCATATTGCGTGATCCGCTACCGTCAGCGGAAGGGGAGCCGGGCCGCATACGAACCCGAGAACACGAAGCTGGAATGGTGGCTCACCGGGTTGACCGCAGTGGGCGTCGCCTCCATGTTGGCGCCCGGTTTGTTGGTGTGGGCGAATTTCGTCAACGTCCCGCAAGACGCGGCAGTGTTTGAGGCAGTGGGCAAGCAGTGGCACTGGAGCTATCGTTTCCCCGGGGCAGACGGCAAGCTCGGTACGGTCGATGTCCGGCACGCCAACGATAAAAATCCGTTTGCTATTAATCCCGACGATCCCAACGGCCAGGATGACGTTCTGGTAGCGAATCCGGAAGTTCATCTTCCCCTGGGCAAGCCCGTCAAGGCGCTGCTCCGGTCTATAGACGTCCTGCACAACTTCACCGTACCACAGTTCCGAGCCAAGATGGATCTGGTGCCGGGCCTGGTCACTTATATTTGGTTCAGCCCCACCCGAACCGGGAAATTCGATCTCCTCTGCAACGAATTATGTGGCGTCGGGCACTACGTCATGCGTGGCAAAGTCGTCGTGGAAGAAGAGCCCGCGTTTCAG
>JANNFT010000517.1:0-7112 GCA_031380185.1 Pseudomonadota bacterium | reverse complement strand
CGGCACTGGCGCTCAGTCCGGTGAAACCCCTGGGCGAATACAGCCTTGCGGTCGAAGGCAATAACAACGCGCTCAACTACCAACTCATGACCGCCTCAGGCGCGTTGCAATTGGAAGGCAAGGGACGTTGGGCTGCGGACGGCGCACCGACATTCCTCGGCTCTGCTCGCGCCCAGCCAAACTACGCCGTCCAACTTGCCGATCTGATGCGTCTACTCGGCAATCCCGACTCCAGCGGGGCGGTTCCGCTGCGTTATCAGCCAGCGGGATCACAGCAGTAAGTTCGTTGCGGATTTATTTCTCGCGTGATAAGTTGCGTATGTCGGCATGGCCCAAACTGCATATGGACTATCGGTAGACTCGCATTGAACAATGCTTGACGGCTGTCGCAAGATGATCCGCCATCGCTGCGTTTTCTGACGCGAGGTTAGGCGGGATTTCGCGGCGCCGGCTCACAATAGTTGCCCGGAAATTTCCCCTCAATCCCCTTTTAAAAATCGGCGAAGTAGTGACGCCGAATCATCCCGACCGATTTGTTATACTTTTCGACATGAAAATTAGCGACACACTGGTCGCGCGGAAACCCAAGTTCGAGCACGAACCGTTACAGGATCCAAGCGCAAAAGGTGACTTGCCCGATCCCGAAACCTATCGCGCCCCGTGGTGGTTGCCGGGTGGCCATATCCAAACGCTTTACGCTGCGCTGTGGGTACCGCTTCCTAAAGTTTCGTATCAGCGCAACCGCTGGGGCACGCCCGATGGCGACATCGTCGCAGTTGATGTGGTTGCGGGCCCGGCCGATGCGCCACTGGTTGTGCTGTTCCACGGCCTGGAGGGCGGCGCCCAGGGGCACTATGCGCTGAGCATCATGGCAGAGATTCAGCGCCGTAATTGGCGTGGCATCGTTCCGCATTTTCGCGGTTGCGGCGGTGAGCCGAACCGCCTGCCGCGCGCTTATCATTCCGGCGACACCGCCGAAATCGAGTGGATGCTGCAACGAATTCGCGCCATCGCCGGCGCCGCGCCGCTGTTCGCAGTCGGCGTGTCGCTCGGCGGAAACGCATTGCTGAAATGGGCGGGCGAGCGTAGCGTGGGTGCGGCCGACGTCGTGTCCGCCATCGTCGCCGTCTCGGTTCCGTACGAACTCGCCGCGACCGGCGACCACCTAGCCCGTGGATTGAATCGAATTTACACCTGGAATTTTTTGCGCACGCTGAAGCAAAACTCGCGTCACAAACTCAAAGCGTTTCCCGGACTTTTCGATGGCGCCGCGATGGAGCGCGCGCGCTCCATGCGCGAATTCGACGACGCCGTCACGGCGCCGCTGCATGGCTTTAAGAACGTCGACGATTACTGGACGCGCGCCAGCAGCAAGCCCGTTCTGCGCCACATTTGTGTGCCAACGCGCTTGATTCACGCGCGCAATGATCCGTTCACGCCGGAACACACTCTGCCGACCACCGGTGACGTTTCCGATCAAGTCAGTATTGATTTCAATGCAACCGGAGGCCACTGTGGTTTTGTGTCCGGCTCGTTTCCCGGACAATTGGCGAGCCTGCCAAAGAGAGTCACACGCTTCATTGATCAACAGTTAGCGCTTAAGCGAAGCCAAGTAACCGATCAGCCACTGTTGCGATAATGCGATCAGGGACGCCCCTAGACGTGTCGGATTCGCCTAGCCACGGCTGGATCGCAGCCCGCAGTGCCAACATCGTTAAATACATCAAATGATGCTGATATTTGGTGCTTGCGAATGGAGACCTTCGATGCGAACTACGGTAAATCTCGATGAAGACCTCTTGGCCAAAGCTATCGAATTGATTGGTCAACTCGATCTTTCCACCTTGTTGCACGAAAGACTGAAGGCCCTTATCGAACTTGAGAGCGCTAAGCGCCTGGCGAAGCTGGGCGGAAGCCAACGAAAATTGAAAGTGGCGCCGCGCCGGCGCCAAGAGACTCAAAATTGATCTTGGTTGATACATCGGTGTGGGTTGACCACCTTCGCGTTGGCGAGAACCAGCTAATCGATTTGCTTGAAGGTAATGCCGTGCTTATGCATCCTTTGTGGTGGGTGAAATTGCCCGCGGCACATTGGCCGATCATACATTGACCTTTGATTTGCTCCGCCATCTTCCGACGGCAGTAGTTGCGGAAACCGATGAGGTGCTTGGCTACATTGAGCGCCTCCGCCTTCACCGCAAAGGTATCAGTTACGTCGACGTTCACCTGCTCGCCTCCGCAGCGCTGAGTGGCACTAAACTGTGGACGCGCGATAGGCGGCTACTCGCGGTCGCGCGCCAACTCGGTTTTGCACTGGCGGAGCCAGCGCGCATGGAAGTCATCCCCGTCCAACTGCCGTTTCTAGAAGGAGTGAATGTATTCTGTAACTCATTAATATATTGGTCGGGGCGAGAGGATTTGAACCTCCGACCACCTGCACCCCATGCAGGTACGCTACCAGGCTGCGCTACGCCCCGAATGGTAGCATTATAGTGGGTCTGGGGCAGATGGCGCTAGAGGCGCAGCAACTCAATTACGGCGAGTATTTCACTGCGGATAGCGACTGAATCCCCTTTGGCCGACTTTCTGCCGGCCGACGGTGACATTTCGTCCAGGCGATGTCGTGCGCCGTTGATGGTGAAGCCTTCCTCGTACAACAGCTCGCGAATTCGCCGGATTAGAAGCACCTCATGGTGCTGATAATAGCGACGGTTACCGCGCCGCTTTACCGGCTTAAGTTGCGTAAATTCCTGCTCCCAATATCGCAAAACGTGCGGCTTGACGCCACACAAATCGCTTACTTCGCCAATGGTGAAATAGCGTTTTGCAGGTATAACAGGTAACGCTTCTTTAGGTAGGATTTCGGCCATAGCTCTTTTCCACTAAAACTTTTAGCTTCTGGCTAGCATGGAACGTTACAACGCGCCGCGCAGAAATGGGAATCTCTTCGCCAGTTTTTGGATTACGACCCGGCCGTTGTGGCTTGTTTCGCAATTGAAAATTGCCAAAGCCCGAAAGCTTGACGCTCTCGCCACGCTCGAGGGCAATACGAATCTCCTCGAAAAAACTTTCGACGAGGTCTTTTGCTTCGCGTTTGTTCAATCCCACTTTTTCAAACAAAAGGTCGGATAGCTCGGCCTTAGTGAGAGTCATGGAAACTCCTTAACTTCTTAGTTGTGCTTGGTGACGAGAAATCAGAGTATTCTTCAACGACTGGTCGATTTTCTCGATTTCTTCTTCTGTCAAAGTTTTTTCAGTATCATTCATAACTACACGAAACGCAAGGCTTTTTTTCCCGATTCCTAAATTTCCACCGCGATATTGATCAAATAACTGGATGTCTCGAACATATTTCGGAGCGGTGGAATACAGTGACTGAATCAAATGCTGAACCGGGATGTGCTCGTCAACCACCACGGCGATATCGCGGCGAACGTTCGGATACTTCGATATGTCCTGGTGTTTTGCAACGCTTGTGACTAGCAAATGCTCAAGTTCGAGCTCGAATATGATCGGTGCGCTGGGTAATTCATATTTTTTACAAAGCATTGGATGTAATTCGCCCAAGAAACCGATCATTTTGGCGCCGAGAAAAAGCCCCGCAGACCGACCTGGATGGAGAATCACCTTTTCTGTTTTCTTGAATTCAATTTTTGCGTGATGAAATACGACTTCTAAATCTGCCTTGACGTCGAAGTAGTCAATCAATCGGGCCCGCTCACCCCATTGTTCTTCATAGCGGTTCCCATAGGTTAGTCCGCCGACACGCAGGGGCTGGTTGGTATGATAGTTTTCAGAACCGCTGTTATCCGGAATAAAACATCGCCCAATCTCAAAAATGCGTATGCGCTCTTGTTTTCGATTTAGATTAAATCGTAATACCTCAATCAATCCCACCAGCAACGTTGTTCGCATGACGCCCATCTGTTCAGCGATTGGGTTTCGAAGAACGATAGGCGTTAATTCTGGCGAAAAATCCTTTTCCGCGGCGGTGTTGACGAAGCTATTGGTCAGGACTTCCTGATAGTCACGATTGATTAGATGATGCGAGATGGCCGTTACGCTAAGCTCATCCTGAGCCTGCGGCAGCAGAGCCACAAATGACGCCTGTGATGTAGCGGGAATATTGTCGTAGCCAAATACACGCGCGAATTCTTCGATAAAATCCGCCTCGATACCCAGGTCAAAACGATAGCTCGGTGGCGTCACAAGAAAGCCTTGATCGGTGGCGTTACAGGTGCAGCCGAGTTTCGTTAGAATTCCACTGAGTTCAGTTGAGTCGATCTTAATTCCCAACACGCGCTCGACTCGACTTGGCCGAACCATCACCGCATCCCGTGCCGGCACGGAAGATTGATTTACCGTTACTGGCCCTACTTCACCGCCACAGATATCGATGATCAATTGCGTTGCGCGCTCAAGCGCGCGTTGTGTACACTCGAAATCTACTCCCCGCTCGAATCGATAGGCTGCGTCACTGCTAATGCCTAAGCGGCTAGCTCGTCCAGCAATCGCGGTCGGTGGAAAAAAAGCGGATTCGAGGAAAATCGAGCGGGTCGCATTCGTTACGCTAGTGGCTTCCCCGCCCATCACGCCACCAAGGGCAACGGCGCCAGTGGAATCCGCGATGACGACTATGTCCGCCGATAGATCAATATCCTGCTGGATGAGAAGGCGCAATGATTCATTTTTCCGTGCAAATCGCACGGCGACGTCTCCACTAAGCTTGTCGTTATCGAATACGTGCAGCGGTTGTCCCAGCTCGAGCATGACGTAGTTCGTAACATCGACGACCGGGTTGATCGGCCGCAGTCCTGAGCGCTCAATGCGCGACTTAATCCAAAGTGGGGTTTCGGCACTAGTATTTATCAACTTGAGCACCCGCCCACAATAGAGTCCGCACGCGTCGGCATTTTCGATCGAAACTATTCTCTGATCCGAAAGCGTTACGGAAACGTTGTTGAATTGGAGCGGATTCACCGGCGTCTCGGTCAATGCGGATATCTCTCGCGCAAGGCCCGCGATACTCAAACAATCGCCGCGATTGGGTGTTAGTTTGAGGGTTGTCAAGGTATCATCAAGGTCTAGGTATTTCGCGAGGTCCGCGCCGACGGGTGCATCCGTCGGCAACAGCAAAAGACCACTTCCCTCCGCGGACAGCCCTAACTCGTTTGCCGAGCACAACATACCGCTCGACGCGACACCCCTAAGGTTCGCCAATTTAATTTCCAACTCGCCGACACGGGCGCCCAGCAATGCGCATGGAACGATACTCGCCACGGCAACATTTTCTGCGCCGCAAACGATTTGCAATGGTTCGGCAATCCCCACGTCGACCTGGCATATCTTCAGGCGATCTGCACTGGGGTGCTGGGTTACGTCGAGCACACGCGCTACGACCACGCCGCTAAACGCCGAATTCATTCGTTCGCGCGTTTCAACTTCCAGGCCGCTCATGGTGAGCTTGTCCATCACGGACTCTGGGTCCATTGATGGGGCTACCCATGACCTTAGCCAGTTTTCAGAAAACTTCATGAATTAAGTAGTTTCGTGCGCGTGTCGAATAAATCAATTGAAAATAATTGTATATCTCTTTAATTTCAATATTTTATTTTCGTTGAACGTGAAAAGCAATAGCTTTAAGCGAATTGCGTTAAAAATCTCAAATCATTCTCGTAAAATATCCTTAAATCATTGATTTTATGATTTAACATAGCCAGCCTTTCGACGCCAAGCCCGAAGGCAAACCCAATATATTTTTCGCTGTCGACGCCAACATGGCCGAACACATTTGGATGCACTACGCCACACCCCAGAACCTCGAGCCAGCCGGTTTGGCTACACACGCGACATCCATTTCCAGCACAAAGCACGCAGCCGATGTCCATTTCTGCCGAGGGCTCCGTGAACGGAAAAAACGAAGGCCGAAATCTGGCGCGCAAATCGTCTTGCTCGAAAAATTTACGCACGAAATCGACTAATAATCCTTTCAGGCCGGCAAAATTTACGTTCTCATCAACCCACAATCCTTCAATTTGATGAAACATTGGCGTATGCGTCGCATCGGAATCGATACGAAAAACGCGACCGGGCGCGATGATTCGAATCGGTGGTCGGTGGGATTGCATGTAGCGCACCTGTACCGGCGAAGTATGCGTGCGCAAAACATGCTTATCATCGATGTAGAACGTGTCATGCATCGCCCGGGCAGGATGATCTTCAGGAATATTCAGCGCGGTGAAATTGTAAAAGTCCGTCTCGATCTCCGGACCATCGGCGACTTCGAATCCGGCGGAGGCAAATATTGCCTGGATGCGTTCAATGGTTTGTGTGATAGGGTGCAAACTGCCCTGCCCTAGCCCGCGACCCGGCAACGTCACATCCAGCGCTTCCGCGCCGAGCTTTTTGGCCAACTCCTTAGCATCGATAACCTGGCGTTGCCGTTCCAGCGCAGCCTCAACGTCGGCCTTGGCCTGATTTACCCTGGCGCCTGCTTCACGCTTTTCTTCCGGTGCGAGCGTTCCCAGTTGTTTCAACAAGGTCGTAAGCTGACCGGCCTTGCCCAGATACCGCGCCTTTACTTGTTCAAGTTCGGCGCTGTCGCCAACTAGAGCAAGATTCGCCGTCGCATCGCGGACAATCGCATCGAGATTATTCAGAAGTGCCATCGTTATGAATGAAAAAAAAGGAGGCCCGCGGCCTCCCAATTGACCTTAAAATAGTTTAGCTTGCGAGACTGGCTTTGGCTTGTTCCACTAATTTTAGGAACGCGGCCTTATCAAATACCGCAATATCGGAAAGAACCTTGCGATCGATCTCGATAGCCGCTTTTTTCAAGCCATTCATAAAGGTGCTGTACTTCATACCGGCTTCACGGGCGGCGGCATTAATCCGCGCAATCCATAGACCACGAAAATCGCGCTTGCGATTGCGGCGATCGCGGTAGGCATATTGCCCCGCGCGCATAACCGCTTCTTTAGCGATGCGGTAAACATTCTTGCGACGACCACGATAGCCTTTGGCCTGGTCGATAATTTTTTTGTGACGGGCATGTGCCGTTACACCACGCTTAACTCTTGGCATCGCTGTTCTCCTTTAAGCGTAGGGCATCA
>JANNFT010000516.1:0-11851 GCA_031380185.1 Pseudomonadota bacterium | reverse complement strand
TTATCAACGCGAACGATATTTTTGCGTCGATTCGCAATGGCGATATTTTACTGCACCATCCGTTCCAGTCCTTTGCGCCGGTGGTGGAATTCATTCAACAGGCGGCGTCTGATCCCCACGTGGTCGCGATCAAGCAAACGGTGTATCGCGCCGGGCGCGCATCGGATCTGATTGAAGCGCTGATCGCCGCCGCCGCGCGTGGCAAGGAAGTGACCGTCGTCGTGGAATTACTCGCGCGCTTCGATGAAGAGGCGAACATCAACTGGGCGGCGCGGTTGGAAGAAGTCGGCGCTCATGTGGTGTACGGCGTGTTCGGCTACAAGACTCACGCCAAAATGGCCATGGTGGTGCGGCGCGAAGAAGGCGTGCTGAAACGCTACGTACATTTGGGCACCGGCAATTACCACGCGCGCACCGCCAAGCTCTACACCGATTTCGGGCTGCTTACGTGCAACGAAGAGATTTGCGCCGACGTCAACGAGGTGTTCATGCAGCTCACCGGCCTGGGCAAAGCCAGCAAGCTGCATCATCTGTGGCAAGCGCCGTTTAATCTGCATACGCGGGTTCTCAAAGCCATCGAACAGGAAGCCAAACACGCCGCCGAAGGCAAGCCGGCGAAAATCATTGCCAAACTCAATCAACTGACGGAACCGAAAGTCATCACAGCGCTTTATGCCGCGTCACAAGCCGGGGTGACGATTGATCTGATTGTTCGCGGCGTGTGCATGCTGCGACCCGGCGTGCCGGGACTGTCGGAGAATATTCGGGTACGCTCGATTCTCGGACGCTTTCTTGAACACACACGCATCTACTATTTTCACAATAACAAACAAGCCGATGTCTACTTTTCCAGCGCCGATTGGATGGAGCGCAATTTCTTCCGTCGCATTGAAGTCGCGGTTCCGATCTTGTGCGAAAAAGCGAAACGACGCGTCATCAACGAAGGTCTAAGCCCTTACCTAAAAGACAATAGCCAGTGCTGGGAAATGACTTCGAATGGCGACTACCGGCGTAAAGCTACGCGCCGCGGCAAGTTATTTTCGGCGCAGGAATTCCTGATCGCCGACTTGGCCACGCCGCGTTGAGACGACGATGAGCAGCGAGATCGAACTCAAGCTGCACATCGACGAGCGCGATATTCGGCGCCTGTTGCGACTGCCGCAGTTAAGTTCGGTCACGCTTAAAAAATTCCCAAGCCAACGGCTGGTCAACACTTATTACGATACTGCGGATTTCCGTTTACGCGATCTGGGCATCGCCGTACGGCTGCGCCAAGCCGGCGGCAAGTGGTTACAAACGATCAAGACCGAAGGCCGCGTCGTCGCCGGATTGCACCAGCGTCCGGAGTGGGAGAGCGCAACAATTGCGAACACGCTCGACTTCAGCCGCCTGCAAGACGAGAAACTCCTGGCGCTGTTGCAAAGAACGCTCGATGGCGCGCCGTTGCATCCGGCCTTCACCACGGACTTCACGCGCTTGAATCGCCAATTGCAGCTAGGCGACGGCACACAATGCCAGTTTTCTCTGGATCGCGGCAAGATTAGTGCGGGCGACAAGGAAGCGCTGATCAACGAGATAGAACTGGAAATTATCAACGGCAGTCCAGTTGCGCTGTTCGATTTCGCACGCGCGCTGCTTTCGCACGTACCGCTCAGGCTCGCGCACGACAGCAAGGCGCAGCGTGGTTTCGCGCTGGCGCTCGGCGCGGCGTCGAAGCCAATTAAGGCTAAACAAGCCGAGATCAATAAGCAGATGAGCGTGCAACAAGGATTCATCGCCATCGCAACTGCGTGTGTCCAACACCTAACGGCTAATGAGCCCGGCTTTGCGTTGGGCAAGGAAGCGGAATATCTGCATCAATTGCGCGTTGCGATGCGACGCTTGCGTACTGCGATTCGACTTTTTTCCGATCATTTGGATAGCGCGAAGATGATCGCGATCGTCGACGAGTTGCGTTGGCTCAGCGGACAACTCGGAACGACGCGCGACCTCGACGTTTTTATCGAAGAAACGCTGCCGCCGGTGACGGTGGCATGGCCGGCTCACGCCGGCTTGGCGCAGATCCGCGATCGAGTTTGCGCGCGGCGCGACGCGGCGGGAGCTGCAAGCCGCGTAGCCGTGCAATCGCCTCGCTACCAGCGCTTGTTGCTCGACATCGGTTCGTGGCTGGTCGCAATGTCCAACCAAACCAGTGATAGCCTCGACGCCAGCCGAACCATTAAGCTGGCGGATTTCGCGCGCGACGCGTTGCGGCGCCATCGCAAACAACTGATCCGCCGCGCCGAGCACTTGCTCGAACTCAGTCCCGAGGAACGCCATCGCGTGCGCATCAGCGGCAAGCGCTTGCGTTACGCCGCGGAATTTTTCTCGCCGCTGTTTGCGGCGAAACGCAGCAAACCTTATATTCAAGAGTTAGCGAATTTTCAAGCCATCCTCGGTGTGTTAAACGACGCGGCGACCACCAAAACAATTCTGTCGCAGGCGGCGGATGAAAATAATAGCGAGGCCTTGGCGATCATGCAGGCGTGGGTGTTAGGTGTCGGGTATGGTCACATGGCGCACTTGCCACAGGCCCACAGCCGATTTCTTCGACAGCAAACTTTTTGGTGAAACGATATGGATATGATCTTATGGCGTCACGCCGAAGCTGAAAACACTGTGCCGGACGAAGCGCGCGTGCTCACGACCAAAGGCCGGCGGCACGCGCGGGCCGTGGCGAAATGGCTGCGCGAACACGTCAAGGGGCGCGTACGCGTAATCGCGAGCACCGCGCTACGCGCACAACAAACCGCCCAAGCATTAGTCAACGATTTTGAAATCTCGCCGGACATCGCCGTCGGCGCCACGCCGCAAGACGTAATCAATCTAGCCGGCTGGCCAAATGGTGAAAACACGATCATCATCGTCGGCCATCAACCGACGCTCGGTCGCGTCGCCTCGCTATTGTTGACCGGAAAAGTAGCCGACGGTCAGATAAAAAAAGGCGCCATCTGGTGGTTCCGCACCCGCGGCGACGGGATGGAATTAGAGACATTGCTGCACGCCGTGATTTCGCCGGAATTGCTTTAACTATGCGCGTTCCCTGCTCCTTGGAAAGGGGGGAGGGCTAGGGTGGTGGTCGAGGACTAGGGTTGGCGTCGAGGCCTGGAAAATACCATCCGCCTGGCGCGGTGGCAGAATCGTTACGCGCTCGCCACCGGTCTCGGGCCATTGGCTTGCACGCCATGCATTGCCACGAGGCAATGGCCCAAGGCCACCCCGGCGGGGCGCGGCTCGTGGCCGCGCCTGGCGTAGGGTGCGCACCGCGCACTGATGCAACGGCAAAATATCGACAATTGATCTCGCAGCGTGATGGGTTTCGCTTGAGCTCTACCCATCCTACGTTTGCCCGTTGTTGCCGTTGACCTCAAGAAAGACTTCTGCCATAGTGATCCTTGTTCCCCAACACCGCCGAATCGGACTCGGAGTCAAACATGAATCGGCGTCAGATAGGCATCATCACCCTGGTGCGTTTTGCGCGCACCCTAATCAGCGTTACAATTCCCAGAGTCCGTCGACCTAAATCCAACAGTTCAGTCCAACTGATTGTATCCGCCACGCTCGACCACGGCGGATAAAATACTATTTGTTATTTGTCTCGGAGAACGCAATGAACAACAACCTCGCAAGCATTAAAGTTGGCCTTGCCTTAGTACTTCTTGGTTTGCTTTTTGGTATTGGACTGGGCGTGACCTTTGGGATCAATGAGGTTTTTTTTGAAACCTATGTCGCTCAAGGGATCGCTGCGCACCCAAACATTCATGACGCGAACAGCGCTGAAAAAATATGGCGCTATGCGCAACGAGCGCATTTTCACGCCACAGGAATAGCCGCTTTTTCAATTGGCTTACTGTTGCTCGTTTCAGCCTCTAGCCTCAAGCAACGATTCAAGGCGATCACTGCAATGCTTATTGGACTTGGCGGCCTTTATCCGCTCGCTTGGCTTACGATGTTTATCGTTGCGCCGTCTATCGGCAGAGACGCGGCACATGCCCACCCGGTGACCGAGCTGCTTACCTATATTGGCGTCGTAGGGTTGCTGCTGGGCATTGCTATCTTGCTCGCCAATCTTTTTCTTGGTTTGTTCAGTGAGCCAAACAAAGCATAAAACAATTGGGGTCAGACACGATTTATCTGATGAAGTGTCGCCACGTTTTTTCTCTCACGGTCTATTGTGGCCCGCCTACCCCGCTACTTTGTTCCCGGCCCGCCGCAGCACATTATCCTGCGCGGGAATAACCGCCAAGCTATCTTCGCGGCTGAGCAGGATTATCTATTCTTCCGCGATTGTCTGGTCGAAGCCGCACAGCGCTTCGGTCTGGGTGTGCACGCCTAATCCGCACGATGAAGCCCTGGGTCGATACCGACAGCCGCCGGCAAGCCTACCGGCGCTTGTTTCGCCCTACGATGAAAGAAACCGATCGCAAGGCGATCCGCGATAGCCTACACAAGGGCTGGGCGCCGGGCGACGACTGCTTTGCGAGCAGATCGCGCCCTGAGTGAGCGCCGCGCTGTGACCTTACGCAAGGGGCGACCGAGGAAAAACAAGGGATGAAGGTTATAAATCGTGTCTGACCCCATTTGTTCATACGCCCTATCCCCATATCAAGGGTGGCAACGTACGCGCTCTTGCCATCACGTCGACCAAGCGCAGTCCACATTTACCGAACCCACCCACGATGGCGGAGGCCGGATTGCAGGGTTATGAAATGGCGGCGTGGATCGGTTTTTTCGCGCCGGCAAAAACTCCCGCGCCCATCTCGATAAACTTAACTGTGAGATTGTGGTGATTCTAAAACTACCGGACGTTAGAGAAAAACTCGCCGGGCTCGGTGTTGAGTTCCTCGGCACTACCGCACAAGAACCTGCAGCCGTCATGCGCACCGATGCCGCAAAGTGGGAAAAGGTATTTCGTCCAGTGGCAGCGCAAGCCGCCAAATAGACAGTCGATGCCTGGAGAAGTGCATGGATACTGCCTTACAGGCCGATATCCGCGTCATTTAGCGATCTTGCGTAGCGCGTTATTCACGCCATACGATGGCGGCTTTAATTTCGCGCCATGGCCATGACAAGGGGAACAACATGGGGTAAGCTTGGACTGTCAATATTGAGCGCCACCATTTTAGTAGTTGCCTGTCGTGGTTAGTGTTGGAGGTGCGGGCATTAGCAAGGTGGCTGTGCTGGGCAGGCGACTTGCCAATAACTTCCCGCCGTACCGTGAACAAGATGCGGGTAAATTCAGAAGGGAGCATGTCATGATTCACACCGTAACAAAACGTTTAGGTGCGAGGCGCCGGCTGATTGGACATTTCGCGCGGGCCGTAGTTATCGCCACGACTGTTCTAGTGTCGTCGTGCATGAATGCGCCACAAGGTCAACCCGCATCCGCCCCAGCAACGCCGCTTGCGAAATCGGTGGCGGCGCCGCCGAACCAAAGCAACGCTAGCGCGCTCTCGTATGGCGCCGTCACGGCGGCGGTGATCAAGGGCAAGACCACCCAGATGGAACTCATCCAAATGTTCGGCGGTCCGAACATTTCGACGATGGACGGTGACGGCGTTGAAACATGGGTCTACGAACGATCGGTGAACCAAACGGATGTCGCAAGCAAGAGCCAGAATTGGCAGGCGGCGGCAAACCTCGGGGTTGCCTTTGGCCACATCCAGGCCGGTGGCAGCGTGGGGGGTGGTCAGAGCGAAGGAGCTTCCTCGACCGCGTCCTCGTTCCGATCACTCACCGCAATCGTCAAGTTCAATACCGACAAGACGGTAAAGGATTACTCCGTCCGTGCCAGCCAGTTCTAACAAAGGATTATCGTCATGAAGCTAAGCCTATGGATAATAAATATTGGAACGATTGCGATTGTGTCGGGCTGCGCGGGCCTAGGGATGTCCGGCAATTCGGCCGATCCGATGGCTGCCATGACGGCACAGATGGGCTCCAGTAACGATCTAATGACTTCGATGACCGCCAAGATGAATTTTTCGCAGGAGGTGATGAAGAATCCGGACCTTCCAGCCTGGCACGCGCAGCGCGACAAGATGGCGCTGGCGGTCGGTGACCGTGTTTTCGACAAGGGGTTCGACCGAGTTTTCGATTCTATGATCACGGCACTTGCCAATCTCGGCTGCCGGGTCAGTAATATGGAGCGGATCTCGGGGTATCTCACGGCGACCATCCCGCAACTTGCCCCCGATCAGCAGGAGGCATTGCATAAGGAGGAACTGGCTCAGTATGCGCAAATCAAGGGCTACCCGCCTTCGGTGCTGACCAAGCAGGGGGCGTTTGATATGGATATGGACTTTAGCACAATGATGGAGCGCGGTGGCGGGGCGGGGCTGACGCTGTCCATGGTTAAGCAAGGCGTCCGTCAGACCAAAGTGAAGCTTCGCTTCGACGGCGTTTACTATCCACGCCGGGTTGACGAGCTCTACAAGAAAGTGTGGGCCGAGGTGGACAAGCAAATGTTTCTCGACAAGGCACTCGATTGATGCCAGGTCTCAATACTGTTCGTTTGGTTAATATCGTAACCCGCCTTTGCGGTGACAAAGGCATGGGATTGAGCGAGGCCGGTGTGTAATCAATCTTGACTGTAAGGCCGAGGACGCTCATAGCCAGCGTAAGGCGAATGACGTCGTTTAACCATTCGGAGTCGCGAGAGATTGGTAAGTGTGTGACGCGCCCACGTTCACTTACTGCGTTGATCTTAAAAACGGCGATTACCCCGTTGTGCAGTGCGTCAAATGAGAAACCAGTGCGGTTCAAAGTTCATGTCGAGCAACGAGGCAGACTGGGAGCGGTGTTCCGGCATGTTGGCTAGAAGGCTAGCCCGGAAGGAGCGAAGCGGATTCCGGGATCAGGACTTTATCGCAGCGTGACGACGTCGACCCGCGTTTTCTGCGGTCACGTAAATTAACCGCAAAGAAAAATTTTCCGCTAGCAACAAAGCTTGGCGATTGTTGGCCATGTGAGGATGTTTCCCGGAATGGCCCAAGGCCACCCAGTGCGCTTCGCTCCTTCCGGACTACGCTTGCTTGGCCATAACAACAGAAGGCCAACGCGTTGTCTGCGACGAAGAGGGGCGCTCGGAAGAAGCAATGCCTGCTTGGCGTTACAGGCATAAGTAGATTGATTTGTTGGGGGCTCAGAAATGAAACGGCTCCCGATTTGCTGAGGGGGCCCTTATTCTGGCGTGATTAGCGATTTCTTGCGGCGGGCAGATGGCCGACGAAATAACGATGTCGACCAATGTAAAAACGCCCGACTCCTCTCGGTGCCGGGCGTCTTGATTAGGCAGCTAAGACCTAAGAGACTTTGCGCTTGCGAAACGCGCCGAGGCCGGCCAAGCCCAGTCCCAATAACGCAAGGGAGGCGGGCTCAGGTACACGTCCGGGTCCGGGTGTTCCGAGCGGGCCGCCCAGGGCGAGCAGCGCCGAGCCATCGCTGCCGAAATAGGCAGGATCCGCATCGATCAAGCTTAAGAAGCCAAGCGCCGCGAAGACTGAAGTTCTATAGGCCTGATGTTCATAGCAGCCCAGTACGGGTGGCTGAATGAATCCTTTCGACAGTCCGTTCGCATTGACGACCTCCAGATCGGTACATCCGGGTCCGCCGGCCGTGCCGTAGGACGTAATGCCGCCAATATGTTCTGCTCCGATTGCATTGACTGCGTCAGGGAGGATGGCGCCCCAGGTCGGCCCGCCGCCATAGTTTTGAATGGTGATACTTAGGCCCAAAACTTCGGCCGCCGCGATCGCAAGTTTATCCGCATCCGAAATGGAGGTCGACGCGTCGGGCCCACCGCAGCATCCGCCCGGAGACTGGAAATAAATGCCGCTATAATCCGAAAGCGTGTACCCCGTGAGTGAATAGGTAGGATTAAACACCGTGCCCGCCGGTGCGCCGGCAAGAACTCCGCCGGTACCCATGACCAAAACAGGTAGGAGTGAAAGGTCCTTCATAAACGTCAGAAGCTGGCCGGTGTAAACCAGATCACCGTGAAAACTCGTCGCGTCCGAGCCCTCCAAGACAATTTGATTTGCCGAGACCGTTCCTGAACTCAGAGCCACTAATGCTGCCACCGGGATCAGCCGTAATAATTTTTTGATGGATTTCATAATGTTATTCCCTCTTAAGAGTGTTAAAATTTTCTATTGCTTGATAAGCTATTCGGATCCCCGAAAAATCGCCAACCGAAGATCTCCTTGCTATAAGCAGCAAATTTTATGCCACTAAATGTTTATTCATTATAATCAATGAAGTACAAATAGCTGGCAAAAACGCCATAGCAATTGTGTAAGAATTTTCGACAATAAAACCCAGATTATTTAACTGTTTTGATTAAATGCGGTAGAGCCGCTCTCTGGCCACGGTGGTTTCGACGCTTGACCCAGGTTTCGGTGGGCGAGTCCCCATCTTTTAGTCATTAAACGACGATTTGGCTGTAAAGTTTTTCGACAAATACTCAGCGCCTGATAAATACCCAGTTCTGTCATTTCAAGTAATGTGAGTTTTTGGACGTAAGCGAAACAGCTTACCGAATTTCGCGACGCTCCATCCAAGCTATTTTTTTCTTGGCGCCATGCCACCAGCCGCAACCTGCTTGTCTCGTGGCATGGCATGGCTTGGCTTGAAATCCAACATCTACGGGCGTCTTCAGGCTATTATAATTGGCATATAATTGAGGTCAGACGCGATTTATCTGATAAGGTGTCGCCAAGTTTCTTCTCTCACGGTTCACCTTCGCGGCTGAGCAGGATTACGGATTCTTCCGCGATTGCCTGGTTGAAGCCGCACAGCGCTTCGGTCTGGGTGTGCACGCCGACCAATCACGTGCACTTGCTTGCGGCGGTGATCGATAGCGAGCCCTACCGGCTCACATGCATGCGCTACCTCGAAGAAAATCCGGTTCGGCCGAGAAAGCCTACACAAGTGCTGGGCGACGAGCGATTTCGCGTGGGAGATCGCGCTCCTGAGCGAGCGCCGCGCGGCACCCTTACGCCAGGGGCGACCGAGGAAAAACAAAGGATGAAAACTATAAATCGTGTCTGACCCCATTTTTCGACACCTTCATTAATGGCAACTTAAGTGCGTGACAACCCGCCGTATCAGGCGCTTGCGGATGTCGTTCTTACACTGCACGTCACCGTTGTCGCGTTCGTCATTGGTGGCCTTGTTCTCATAATAATCGGCAATCTCGGCAACTGGCGTTGGGTCAATGCTTTGTGGTTCAGGCTCGCACATCTTAGCGCCATCGCGGTCGTCGCAACTGAGGCTTGGCTGGGTGTCACCTGTCCCCTCACGACCCTGGAAATGTGGCTACGTGAGAAAGCTCATGCAACAATCTACAGCGGCAGTTTCATCGAGCATTGGCTTCAGCGCATCCTGTACTACGCGGCGCCGTCTTGGGTTTTCGTCCTCGGATACTCACTCTTTGGTTTGCTCGTAGTGGCGACCTGGTTGTATTTTCCACCAAACTTTATGCGCGTACGATCGATAAAGGGCAAGCGAAACCCATCAAATGGCGACAAATTGAGTGAGTGATTGTGTTATCCGATCAGCTTGATCTAGAGCATAAGCCACTGTCCTTGACGGCTGATGGGTTTCGCTTACGCCTGACCCTTCCACATTTTCTGCCGTGCTCCCGGTTTCCAGCATAATCGCAGCATCGCTAAAATGCGTTATTGTATTGGATGGATAAGGCAACCCCATGCATGCGCGTGACGCGCACCGAAACAAGGCGGAGCGCGTTAGACTGGTGCGTCATCGGGCTGAGAGCCTAGCCAATCTGATATGTTGCCTGGTCAGAATCAACGCCCGTTGTGGTTTTCGCGCCACGCTCAGAGTCTGGCACGAGGCTTGCTCAATTTGAGGTAACGCTTGCGACCGATTCAAAAAATGGCTGGAACGTACGACGAAATGCACTTGCCCGATGGTAGCGTGAGCCAACATTATGCAACTTACGACAATTGGCTGCAGGCAATCTCGAGCGAACGCATCGCGCAAAAACGCACGGAAGCGGAAATCGCTTTTCACCGTGTTGGCATCACCTTTGCGGTCTATGGCGAAGAGTCCGGCGCCGAACGCACCATTCCTTTCGATATCGTGCCGCGCATCATTCCGGCGAGCGAGTGGCAGTTGCTGCACGACGGACTGCGTCAACGCATTACCGCGTTGAATCGCTTTCTGTACGATATCTATCACGGCCACGAGATTCTGCGCGAGGGATTGATCCCACCCAATCGCGTTCTGCAAAACAGTCAATATCGTCCGGAAATGCAAGGCGTTGAGGTGCCGCAAGGCGTATATGCGCACATTGCCGGCATCGATATCGTACGCGCCGGGGCGGGCGAATTCTACGTGCTCGAAGACAATTTGCGCGTGCCGTCCGGGGTCTCCTACATGCTGGAAGACCGCAAGATGATGATGCGGCTGTTTCCGGAACTATTCGCGCAGCACGCCATTGCGCCGATCGACCACTACCCCGATTTATTGCTGGAGACGCTACGTGGGGTGGCGCCGGAAGGTGTGCCTGATCCGACCGTGGTGTTACTCACACCGGGCGCTTACAACAGCGCCTATTTCGAACACACCTTCCTGGCGCAGCAAATGGGCATTGAGCTGGTTGAAGGTCAGGACATGTTCGTGAAGGATGGTTTTGTCTACATGCGCACTACGCGCGGGCCGAAGCGGATCGACGTGATCTATCGTCGTGTCGATGACGATTTTCTCGATCCACTGGCATTTCGCGCCGATTCCATGCTCGGCGTTGCGGGGCTGTTGGACGTCTATCGCGCCGGAAAAGTCACGCTTGCGAATGCCATCGGCACCGGCGTGGCCGACGATAAGTCGATTTACCCCTATGTGCCTTTGATGATCCAGTTTTATTTAAACGAGCAACCGATACTCAACAACGTACCGACCTATGAGCTGCATAAAAAGGATGATCTCAACTACGCGTTGGCGCACTTACACGAGTTGGTGGTGAAAGAAGTGCACGGTTCCGGTGGCTACGGTATGCTCATCGGTCCCGCCGCCACCCCTGCGCAACGCGACGATTTTCGCGAGCGTATTTTGCAAAACCCCGAGAAGTATATCGCTCAGCCTACCCTTAGCTTGTCGACCTGCCCGACCTTCGTCGAGGCGGGAATTGCGCCGCGTCATGTGGACCTACGCCCGTTTATTCTGTCCGGCAAGACAGTGCGCATGGTGCCCGGCGGCCTCACCCGTGTCGCGCTGAAAGAGGGTTCGCTGGTGGTGAATTCGTCTCAGGGTGGCGGCACGAAAGATACCTGGGTGTTGGAACAATGAGTGAGCCATGCTGAGCCGCACCGCAAACGATTTATTCTGGATGTCGTGCCACATGGAGCGCGCGGAGAACGTGGCGCGCATGCTGGACGTCACCTATCGCATGTCGTTGCTGCCTTATCAAGTTTTGGAGGCGGGTCAGGAATGGGCCGAACCGTGGGTGGTGCCGCTGGTGATTACCGGGCTGGTCACGCCGTACTATGAACGCAATGCCAGCGTTACGGTCGACAACGTGTTGCGTTACATGGTGTTCGACGGTAGTAATTCGTCCAGTATCTTTTCTTGCTTGAAGCTGGCGCGAGAGAACGGCCGCGCCCAGCGTGGCGCCGTCAGCTCCGAAATGTGGGAATGCCTAAACGCTACGTGGCTGGAAATGCGCGGAATGACCTTCAGCCATATCCACAACAGGGGCGTTTCGGAATTTTTTGATTGGGTCAAGACTCGCTCACAATTATTTCGCGGCGTTACTTTCGGCACCATGTTGCGCGACGAGGGCTACAGCTTC
>JANNFT010000450.1:0-5799 GCA_031380185.1 Pseudomonadota bacterium | reverse complement strand
CGTTGTTGTCGGTTAACGTGCCGTGGTCCATCACCTGCAACAAAATATTGAAAATATCCGGATGGGCTTTTTCGATCTCGTCGAGCAGCAACACGGCATAGGGATGTTTCGCAATCTGCTCGGTGAGCAAACCGCCTTGATCGAAGCCAACATAGCCGGGAGGCGCGCCGATTAAGCGCGACACGGCGTGGCGCTCCATATACTCGGACATATCGAAGCGGATCAACTCGATGCCCATGGTGTAGGCAAGCTGCCGTGCGACTTCAGTTTTACCTACCCCGGTTGGGCCGGAGAACAGGAACGAACCAATCGGCTTTTGCGGATTACCCAGGCCGCTGCGCGCCATCTTGATCGCCGACGAAAGCGCTTCGATGGCTTTATCCTGACCGAACACAACGGCTTTGAGGTCGCGATCCAAACTCATCAGCGCGGTGCGATCGTCGCTGGATACCGACTTCGCCGGAATGCGGGCGATTTTCGCGACTATTTCTTCAATCTCATGTTTACCAACAACCTTGCGTTGCTTGCCTTTCGGTAAAATTTTCTGCGCCGCGCCAGCTTCATCAATCACGTCGATGGCTTTGTCCGGCAAATGCCGATCGTTGATGTAGCGCGCGGATAATTCGGCCGCCGTCGTCAACGCGTTCGGCGTGTATTTGATGCCGTGGTGTTGTTCGAAGCGGGTCTTGAGGCCACGCAGAATTTCAACCGTCTCTTGCACGCTCGGCTCGTTAACGTCAACCTTCTGGAAGCGCCGCGACAGCGCATGATCTTTTTCGAACACACCACGATACTCCGTGTAGGTTGTGGCGCCGATACATTTCATTTGCCCGGACGACAACGCGGGCTTTAGCAGGTTCGAGGCATCTAACGTGCCGCCCGATGCGGCGCCGGCGCCAATCACCGTATGAATTTCGTCGATGAATAAGATTGAATTCGGATTATCGGCAAGCTGCTTCAGCACCGATTTCAAGCGCTGCTCGAAATCGCCGCGATACTTTGTGCCGGCAAGCAACGAGCCCATATCCAACGCGTACACTTGGCACTTCGCCAAAATATCCGGCACCTTGCCTTCGACGATGCGCCGCGCCAGACCTTCGGCAATCGCTGTCTTGCCGACGCCCGCTTCGCCCACCAACAGCGGGTTGTTTTTGCGGCGGCGGCACAGGATTTGAATGACTCGTTCCAATTCGTTGTCGCGGCCGACCAGCGGGTCGATCTTTCCGGCCACCGCTTGGGCATTCAGGTGCTGCGCAAAACTCTCCAGCGCACCGCCGCTGCCCTGCTCTGGTTCGCCTTCCGTCTCGCCCTCTTCCTTAGCGGGACTGCCCTGGGGCACTTTGCGAATGCCGTGGGAAATGAAATTTACAACGTCGAGACGGCTCACATCTTGCTGATGCAGAAAATACACCGCGTGCGAGTCTTTCTCGCCGTAAATTGCGACGAGAACATTGGCCCCGGTCACTTCTTTTTTTCCGGAGGATTGAACATGCAAGATCGCGCGCTGGATCACGCGCTGAAAGCCAAGAGTAGGTTGTGTATCGACTTCGTCGTGACCCGCCACCGTTGGCGTGTGTTGCTGCACAAACTCGGCGAGCGCCTTGCGCAGATCCTCAAGCTTAACGCCGCACGCGCGTAAGACTTCAGTTGCGGAAGGATTATCCAGCAGCGCCAAGAGGAGATGCTCAACGGTCACGAACTCATGCCGTTTTTGCCGCGCCTCAACGAAGGCCATATGTAAACTGACTTCTAACTCCTGCGCTATCATGTTTCCTCCATCACGCATTGCAGCGGATGTTGATGTTGCTTGGCAAATGCCATAACTTGTTCCACTTTCGTCGTCGCGAGATCAAGCGGATAAACCCCGCATACCCCACGCCCTTCCGTATGCACTTTGAGCATAATACGCGTTGCCTGCTCACGGGGGAGTAAAAAAAATTTTTGCAGCACTAAAATCACAAATTCCATCGGCGTGAAGTCATCGTTACACAATACGACCTTGTACATCGGCGGCGGCTTAACCTTTGCCTTAGCCGTCTCAAGGATCGTACCGTCCTGTCGCTTGACTGCCATTGAGAAATTTACCGTGAGCGTGACGCTGTTCCAATCCTTATTTTGGCAAGACGGTAGAATTTTTCAAGCCCTGCGAGCATTTAGCGCAAATAAATAGGTTTTTACTTGACTTATCGCCAACAATTGGCGTAGAAATACTCCGGAGTTTGGTTTCAGGCAAAGTTACGATTTCCGGCATCGGGCGGGCGATACTTGACTTCAAACGAAAGTTGGGTTTCGAACCCGTTATTAATAATTTTGTAAGGATACATTTATGCCCACTGGTACCGTGAAATGGTTTAACGATTCGAAAGGCTTTGGCTTTATCACCCCGGATGATGGGAGCGAAGATTTGTTCGCACATTTCTCCGCAATTCAAATGGGGGGATTCAAAACCCTTAAGGAAGGCCAAAAAGTAAGTTTTGAGGTAACACAAGGCCCCAAAGGCAAACAAGCGTCAAATATTCAATCGCCACAGTAACGCAATTCGTTTTTTGCATTATCTAAATCTAGCCACCCCGCCTTTTAAGCCATGTTCGGCTGCCGGAGCGGGGTGAGTTTTATTTAGAGTGACTACAGGTGCGAAATTAGCGCCTCACCAAACTTAGAGCACGCAACCTGCGTTGCGCCTTGCATCAAACGCGCGAAGTCGTAGGTTACCACTTTGGACTCGATGGCTTTCGCCATGGCGCGGATAATCGCGTCCGCCGCTTCAACCCAGCCCAGGTGACGCAGCATCATTTCAGCGGATAAGATCAACGAACCGGGATTGACGTAATCTTTTCCCGCGTACTTCGGCGCCGTGCCGTGCGTCGCTTCAAACATCGCAACTGTGTCCGACAGATTGGCGCCAGGTGCAATGCCGATGCCGCCTACTTGCGCCGCCAATGCGTCCGAGATGTAGTCGCCATTCAAATTCAGCGTAGCAATGACGTCATACTCATCGGGCCGCAACAAGATTTGCTGCAAAAAGGCATCCGCAATGACATCTTTGATGACAATGCCGTTGGGAAGCTTCATCCACGGCCCGCCGTCCATCAGAACGGCGCCGAATTCGTTCTTCGCTAGGGCGTAACCCCAGTCCCGAAACGCGCCTTCGGTGAACTTCATGATGTTGCCCTTATGCACCAAGGTCACCGATTTGCGCTTGTTCGTCACCGCGTATTGAATCGCGCGGCGCACCAACCGCTGCGTGCCTTCGCGCGAAACCGGTTTAATGCCAATGCCGCTGGTCGCTGGGAAGCGAATCTTTTTGACCTTCATTTCATTCTGCAAAAAAGCGATCAGTTTTTTCGCTTCATCGCTTTCCGCTTGCCATTCGATTCCGGCGTATATGTCTTCGGAATTCTCGCGAAAGATCACCATATCGGTCTTGTGCGGCTCTTTCACCGGGCTTGGCACGCCGGTAAACCAGCGCACCGGCCGCAGACACACGTACAGATCCAGCTCTTGGCGCAACGCGACATTGATCGAGCGAATGCCGCCGCCGACCGGCGTGGTCAACGGTCCTTTGATCGACACGACATACTCACGCACGATGTCAAGCGTCTCCTGCGGCAGCCAAACATTTTCGCCGTACAACTTGACGGATTTTTCACCGGCATAGACTTCCATCCAGGAAATCTTTCGTTTACCGCTATAACATTTCGCCACGGCTGCGTCGACAACGCTCTTCATCACCGGCGTGATGTCGATGCCGATGCCGTCACCTTCCAGATAAGGAATGATCGGCTGATCCGGAACGTTGAGGGTGTAATCGGCATTGACGGTAATTTTCTGGCCGACGCTAGGGATTTTGACCTGCTGGGTCATCTGCGACTCCTAATTGAGGGTAAGTTGGTTGATATGTCTTATGTCTTATATAATACCTAAAACTCGGTTATACTGTTTTTTCAAGAATGAGGGACTTAGCACATGACTACTTACGCCACCGCCGATATTTGCGACGAACATAGCGACAATCTCAGTATTGTAGCGCCAATGTTTACCGCCTATGGTGGCCGCGCCTATTTCTGCGGCCAAATTCGCACGCTCAAGGTGTTTGAGGACAACGCGCTGATTCGCCAAATGCTGTCCACACCCGGCAACGGCAACGTGCTGGTGATCGATGGCGGCGGCAGCATGCGCTGTGCGCTGGTCGGCGATCAATTAGCCCTGCTTGCCCAGCAAAATAACTGGAGCGGCGTAATCGTCTACGGCTGCGTGCGCGACAGTGTTGCCATGAGCACCATGGACATTGGCATTCGCGCGCTCAATACGCATCCGCTGCGCAGTTTGCGCAAGGGTATTGGCGAGGGCGACATTCCTGTGGTGTTCGGCGGCGTCAAGTTCACCCCCGGCCACTGGCTCTATGCGGATGCTGACGGCATCGTCGTGAGTGTGGAAGCGCTGGTTTAATCAAGCACATGGGTTTCGTCGTAAATTGTTGCACTGCATTATTAGGTTAACTATACTTTTATCACTGGCAAAAGCGCGCATTCACCGCATTGGTGAGTGGGCGCAACATAAAAATGAGTTGCTGGCCACCCTCGGCATTCTCACCGGTTGTCGGAACTGATCTCCGGACACCCGCTAAATAGATCGGTCTGAAACGCGATTGTTACTCAACCCCAATGGCGTCAGATTAATGCACTTAAAAGTCGTGCAGTGGTTGCCTTGAGGCGGTACACCGCACGGTCAAATCAATATCATTGGAGAATGCGATGAGTCGTGAAACCGAAGCAACAGAACTGAAGCACGAATGGGTCACTAATCCACGTTGGAAAAATTTACAACGCGGTTACTCGGCGGAAGACGTGGTGCGCCTGCGCGGCAGCTTGCGGATTGAGCACACCCTCGCGCGCCGAGGCGCGGAAAAATTGTGGGACTTGGTCAACAATGAGCCGTTCGTCAACGCCCTCGGCGCGCTCACCGGCAACCAAGCCATGCAGCAAGTTAAAGCCGGCTTGAAGGCGATTTACCTTTCTGGCTGGCAAGTTGCCGCCGATGCGAATATTGCCGGCGAAATGTATCCAGACCAATCACTTTACCCCGCAAACTCCGTGCCCCACGTTGTGCGCCGCATCAATAACGTATTCCAACGCGCCGACCAAATTCAACACATGGAAGGCAAAGGCGATCTCGACTATTTCGCGCCGATCGTGGCCGACGCCGAAGCCGGTTTCGGCGGCGTGTTGAACGCGTTTGAATTGATGAAATCGATGATCGACGCCGGCGCTGCCGGCGTTCACTTCGAAGATCAATTGGCCAGCGCCAAGAAGTGCGGCCACATGGGCGGAAAAGTGCTCGTCACCACGCAGGAAGCAGTGCAAAAACTCGTCGCGGCGCGCTTGGCGGCAGACGTCATGGGCGTGCCGACGCTGCTGTTCGCGCGCACCGATGCGGAAGCGGCGAATCTGATCACCTCCGATGTCGACGCCAATGACCGGCCTTTCATTACCGGTGAGCGCACCGCGGAAGGATTCTACCGCGTAAAAAACGGCATCGATCAAGCGATCTCGCGCGGCCTGGCTTATGCGCCCTACGCCGATTTGATTTGGTGCGAAACCGGTACGCCGGATTTGGAATTCGCGAAAAAATTCGCCGACGCGATCCACGCCAAATTCCCCGGCAAATTACTCGCTTACAACTGCTCGCCGAGCTTCAACTGGAAACGCAATTTGGACGACGCCACCATCGCCAAATTCCAGCGTGAACTAGGCGCCATGGGCTACAAGTTCCAGTTCATCACCCTGGCCGGTTTCCATG
>JANNFT010000446.1:0-3102 GCA_031380185.1 Pseudomonadota bacterium | reverse complement strand
GCTCGGATTTTCATGGCGACGAAGATGGCCGCGTTCAACTTGGGCGGATTCCGCAGTTGCCGCCACAACTGAAACCCGTTTGGTCGCAGATTCCGTCGTTGCAGTAATTTCATCTGAATTTTTTCCGGGCTCGAGTCAATGAGCCTTTCGAAATTGATTCACATTTTCTCCGTCGACGCGCCCACCCTCACCCCAGCACTCTCCCGCCGACGCGGGAGAGTGCGTATTCCCTCGCCCCATCCCCTTCCCGGGTGGAGAGTGGGGGGACGGGGAGAGAGTTAGGGGCGACTGCCGCCAATAAATGGCACAATTTTTTTCCATCCATCCCGACAATCCGCAACTGCGCTTGATCCAACAAGCGGTGCAGATGATCCACGCCGGCGGCGTGATCGTCTATCCAACCGATTCTTGTTACGCCCTCGGCTGCCATCTTGGCGATAAGGACGCAGTGGAGCGCATGCGCCGCATTCGCGGCATCGATGAACATCATCATCTCACGCTGGTTTGCCGCGACCTGTCGGAGATCGCCAAGTTCGCGCGCGTGAATAACGTACAATATCGCTTTTTGCGCGCCCATACCCCTGGAAGCTATACCTTCATCCTGCGCGCGTCACGGGAAGTGCCGCGCCGTTTGTCCCATCCGAAACGCAGCACCATCGGCCTGCGGGTGCCGGCGCACCGCGTGGTGCAAGCTTTGCTAGAACTATTGAACGAGCCGTTGCTCAGCACGACGTTGATTTTGGCAGGAGATCCCGCGCCACTCACCATCGGTCACGAAATTCGCGAACGGCTTGAACACCAAGTGGAGCTTGTTATTGATGGCGGTGAATTGTCATCGACGCCGACCACGGTGATTGATCTTTCCGAGGACGAACCGGTGTTAGTTCGCAAAGGCCGCGGCGCTATCGAAGGTTTGGGAATCACTTAGGAGCTAAGAAGAAGCTATGAATTTCGACGCCATGATTCAGCGGGTAGCGATCCTGATCCTGCCCACGCTGTTTGCCATCACGATGCCAGAAGCGGTGCGCGCCTTCGTCGCGCGACGATGTGGCGACAATTCGGCCTTTGCCGCCGGACGCATGACGCTCAATCCAATGCCGCACATCGATCCGATTGGAACGGTGCTGTTGCCGTTGGTGTCAATTTTTGCCGGTGGCATTTTGTTCGGTTGGGCGAAGCCTTTGCCGCTCGATTTTCGCGCATTTAAAACCCGCAACGATTTCATCAAAGTCTTTGCCGCCGGACCACTGGCGAATATCGCGTTGGCGTTTTTTTGGGGGTTGGTTGCGAAGATAGGTTTGATGATGCCGGAGACGAGCTACACGGCGCCGCTGGTGACGATGGCGCAAGCGGGCATTTTCGTCAGCGCGGGTCTTGCAATATTTAACCTGCTGCCGATCCCGCCGTTGGATGGCGGCCGCATCGCAGTCGCGTTGTTGCCGCGACAGTATGGCCAGGCGCTCGCCAGCATCGAGCCGTACGCCTTCATCATCATCTTGTTGCTGGTGATGACGAAAATGTTAAGTCTGTTGATGATGCCGTTCGTTATGTTGATCGTTAAACTCGTCGCGTTATTTTTTGGAATATAGTTATGTACGCTGATCGCGTTCTTTCCGGTATGCGGCCCACCGGTGCTTTGCACCTTGGCCATTACCACGGCGTGCTGAAAAATTGGGTGAAGCTGCAACACGAAAACGAGTGCTTATTCTTCGTCGCGGATTGGCACGCGCTCACCACTCACTACGATTCTCCCGAGATAATCGAAGACAATGTTTGGGACATGGTGATTGATTGGCTCGCTGCCGGCGTCGATCCGGCGCAGGCGACATTATTCATTCAGTCGAAAGTGCCGGAGCATGCCGAGTTGCATTTGCTACTGTCGATGATGACGCCCCTCGGCTGGCTGGAGCGGGTGCCGACCTACAAAGACCAACAAGAAAAATTGAGCGAAAAAGATTTGAGCATGTACGGTTTCCTGGGTTATCCGTTGCTGCAAAGTGCGGACATTCTGATTTATCGCGCCAACCAGGTGCCGGTCGGCGAGGATCAAGTTCCCCATGTGGAACTGACGCGCGAAATAGCGCGGCGCTTCAATCATCTGTATGGCCGCGAACCGGGCTTCGAACAAAAGGCGCTGGATGCTGTCAAAAAACTGGGTAGCAAACGCGCGCGCCTGTATCAAGAATTGCGCACCAAATTTCAACAGCAAGGCGACGCAAGCGCGCTCGACGGCGCGAAGGCGTTGTTGCAGGAAACCCAGAATCTCGCGATGATCGATCGCGAGCGATTGTTCGGTTATCTCGAGGGCGGCGGCAAGATGATTTTGGCCGAACCGGAAGCGCTGTTGACGGCCGCCTCGCGTATGCCGGGGCTCGACGGACAGAAGATGTCGAAGTCGTACAACAACACCATAACGCTGCGCGAAGATGCCGACAGCGTTGCAAAAAAAATTCGCACCATGCCAACCGATCCGGCGCGCGTGCGCCGTACCGATCCCGGCAATCCTGACAAGTGTCCGGTGTGGCAACTGCATGAAATTTATTCGACGGAATCGACCAAGCAATGGGTGCGCGAGGGGTGCACCTCGGCGGGAATCGGTTGTTTGGATTGCAAGCAGCCGGTGATCGAAGGCGTGCTCGACGAACTTGCGCCGATGCGCGAGCGTGCGACCATGTATCTCGAAGACCGCACCTTGGTCAGAACTATCATCGCCGATGGTTGTGAGAAAGCACGGCGCATGGCGCAAGATACGATGCGCGACGTGCGCGACGTGATGGGATTGGGTTACACTTAATCGCCACGGCACGCATGGATATTGGTCGCTGGCGTGATGTGCTCGAACCGTCGCGAGGGTATTTTCTCTCAAACATCTGAATTCGCAAACCTAAACACGCTGACACCTAACATCGTGGTGGCGGCTCTGGATGGTTTGACAAGATAAAATATCAACCCATAGCATCGGAAGAAACGAGGCTACTCAGCTCCAAAAAGGTCTTAACCAGAAAAGAAAAACTTCATGAAGAAAGCAACGGTACTGAAAACGGTGTCGCTGTTGTTATTATATCTTGTCAAACCATCCAGAGCAGCCACCACTAAGTTAGG
>JANNFT010000391.1:0-1770 GCA_031380185.1 Pseudomonadota bacterium | reverse complement strand
ATGGTGTTGTACTGGGGCGTGCGCGCGATGCAGGACATTTATTCAAAGATTCCGAGCGAGTGGCAACAAGCCAATGCAAATTTCACTTTCATCCCCGTGTTATCCGAACCGTTGGCGGACGACAACTGGCCGGGCCGCACTGGCCTGGTTCACCAAGCCGTTCTCGATGATTTCGCCGACCTGTCAGGCTACCAGATTTATTCCTGTGGCGCGCCGATCATGATCGAAGTCGCGCAAAAAACGTTTGCCGATCGCGGACTACCGGCGGAGGAATTTTTTGCCGATTCGTTTACCTCGGCGATCGATCCCAAAGCGAAGACGTAAGCATTGCCAGGCGGCGCGTGGATACTGCTTTGCAGGGCATGCATTGCCACCCGCTAATCTGGGTGCGGGTCGTGGCGCTGGTCGTGGGAATTGACCGCAGTCGTTCAAACACGGCATCACGCTGATAAAATGCCGATATGAACATCCGACAGATAGATCACTTTGGAGTCCGTGTGGTCGAAACCAAACGTGCGGTGGATTTCTATCGGCGTTTGGGTTTCGAAGTCATTCTAGAGGCAGATTTTAATGCCGTGACCATCATGAAAAATGCCCATGGCGTTGAACTTAACCTCATCACCAATGGCGTGGGGCCGGTCGACGACAAAAACATACTGAAGGACGTTCCGGAAAAGCACCCCGGCTATACCCATGTCGCACTAAGAGTAGATTCGATTCTCCAAACCATCGGCGAGTTGCAGCGCCATAGCATCGCGATCACCCAAGTCCCCGTTACTTTTGGCGACAACGACGTCTCGGTTTTCATCCGCGATCCGGATCGCAATGTGATCGAACTTCGTGGCCACGATCAAGATTTGGCTAAGATTCCAGGGTTAACGCATTACCAGCCCTGACGCATAAAGTGCACTTGGTACCTTATGAAATTTTTCAACACTTAGGAGCGCATCATGGCCGACATCAAAATCTTTAATCCCGACACCATGGGCAAGCCTCTCGGGCCCTATTCCAACGTCACGCGCGTGAAGGCGTCCGAATTTCTTTTCATCGCCGGCCAAGTGGGAAAGGATCCAGCCGGTAACACCGCGGGGGATTTCAATGGGCAGTGCGCACATGTGTTCGCTAACATCGAAGCGGCGCTCAAGTCTTGCGGTGCGGGCTGGGGCAATGTCGTCGAGTTCACGACCTATCTCGTACACTCGCAAGACATTGCGAAATTCATGGACTATCGCAAAAGTGAATTCCCCAAACTTTTTCCCAACGGCGCCTATCCGCCCAACACCTTGCTGATCGTCGATCGCCTGGTGCAAGAAGAATTACTCGTGGAAGTGCAAACCGTGGCGGCCATTTAAGCCTGGCGCCGCCTCGGAGAATAGAACCGATTGCAAAATTACTAGCGGAATACCTTACAGAGCACTTGGCGGCGCACGCATAGGGTACACATGGCGCGCATGGGTTCGCGATTAGAACACCGCTTGTGAGTTGCGCATGCTACTCGATTTTCCGAATGCAGCATATACGCTATAAGCGTTATGCCTATGTCAAAAGTAAGCACGATGACTTATCCCAGCAACAGATAAAGATACTTGCAGAACTGATGAAGGATGCAACAGATGGATAAGCAACACTGGACGAAACCGCTCGCGCGGTAAGGGTGGCTACGTTTTAGTGTAAGTGGCAATGAATCAGCGGTTTTGTTTAAGTTGATGAACGAGGCAATCGGCCTCGGATATCGACAGGAGCAAAACCATGAGTCATACGATACAAGCC
>JANNFT010000372.1:0-2845 GCA_031380185.1 Pseudomonadota bacterium | reverse complement strand
CGCCTGGCAACGATTTTTTATTTTTCCGCACCACGTCAATTATCATCTTGCGCACCATCTCTACCCCGCCGTGCCGCACTACAATTTGCCGACGTTACACGCCGCGCTTGATCGGCATGGAATTTTAACTAACGCCGAGGTGCGGCCTTTTCTCGACACTTTGCCAATTATTTTTGCCGAAAGGCGGCCGCGGACCGCCGCTGCCACTTAACTCGTCGTTACTGCGCTGGCCGCTTGTTCAAAGGCTTGCATCAAAACTTCCGCGCTCTGCGCCCCTGAGACTGTGTACTTGCCGCCGAATACGAAAAACGGAACGCCGGTAATGCCCAACTGGCGCGCAACGGCGTCCTCTTGTTGTGCCGCTGCCGCGCCTTGATCCGACGACAAGTAAGCGTAAACCGCTTCGCGATTCAGGCCGGCGCTAGCTGCAATTTCGCTCAGTGTGACGACATCGCCGATATCTAGAAACTCCAGAAAAAATGCGCGAAACAACGCTTCGGACACGGCGTCCTGATCGCCGTGTTCGCCCGCATAAGCAATCAACCGATGCGCGTTAATGGTATTGGGTTGCCACGGAATTTTGTCGAATTGAAACGCTATGCCGACTTCATTGCCCACTCCGGCAACCCGTGCATAAATTTCCTTCGCCCGGTCAGTCCCACCAAACTTGCTTTCGACGTATTCCTTCCTGGCCACACCTTCGGCGGGCATTTGCGGGTTAAGTTGAAACGCGCGCCAGGTGGGCGTCAGCGTCACATTTTTTTCGCGAAGGCGCAGCAGCGCTTGTTCCAGCTTGCGTTTACCGATATAACACCAAGGACAAACGACATCGGAATAGACATCGACGCTAATTCCCTCGCTCATTTCGGTTTCACCCACGTTTCCGACCACGCCAGGCACGCGCTGCTTGATTTGCGATCGCCGCGCATCTCTTCCCACGGCAATCCAGTGGTGACGTCGCCGTCCATTTCGACTTGCGCGGCGCGCGCCGGAAAGAAGGTGCTGAACACGCCGATCGGCCGATTGTTAAAACCCGGCGGCTGGGTCAACACCAGCGGCGCGATAAAGTCGTACCACGCCAATGTAATTTCATTTTCGCTGGATGTCACGGTTTCGATAGCCGACGATTGCGCGTCGCCATGGCGTATAAAATCCGCACTGACGATCGCTACTTTTTCGTCGGCGAAAGCGGGATACAACAGCGTTTCGATATTGCGCTGCAGCCAGCGCGCGACGGCGACGTTGTCGCTTAAAATCTTCACCTTGCCGGCGATCAATTCGCTTTGCATAAACAGCGCATGTCCCGCGCCTGCCGGGCACCACAGCACGCGCCAGTGACTGATGCGATCGCTCTGCGTCTTGCCGCTGTCGTGACTTAGGCGAATGAACGAATTCTCGCCGGTCATAATGGGATCATTGGGATCTACTGGTGTAGCCATAAATTCTCCTAAAAAATGTAGGGTGCATTCATGCACCGTTCAATGTCAAAGGTGCATAAATGCACCCTACCACGCCACCACCCGCATCCACCTTGCCTAGTGGCGTGCCATGCCTCGAAATCCAGCATCCATGCGACTCTTCAGGCATCACCCCCCGAAACGAATACGAATCTTCTCATTGCCGCGCCAACCCGCACGGAAATACCCATGAAAGGTATACGGAAAAAAGTTAGAATCTGACACGGATTTTGAACTTCTCTTCCCAACATTACAACTCGATATGAATATCCAAAAAAAGACATTCCTTATTACCGGCGGCGGATCCGGCCTTGGCGCAGCGACCGCACAAGCCCTTGTCGCCAGCGGTGGAAACGTGGTCCTTGTCGATGTCAATGCGACTCAGGGTGAAGCATTCGCCAAGCAGCTCGGCGCGCAAGCGCGATTCACCAAAGCCGATGTCACCAGCGAGGCCGATGTGAAGGCCGCCATCGCCACCGCGATCAGCGGCTTCGGCAGCCTGAACGGCGCGGTGAATTGCGCCGGCGTTGGAGCGCCGTCCAAGGTGTTGGGCAAGGAAGGCCCGCATCCGCTGGACGTGTTCCAGCGCATTATAAATATCAATTTAATCGGCACGTTTAACGTCATACGACTTGCCGCCGCGGCGATGGCAACTAACGCCCCGGACGAAGGCGGCGAACGCGGCGTAATAATCAATACCTCATCGGTCGCTGCATATGAAGGGCAAATCGGCCAAGCCGCCTATTCGGCATCGAAGGGCGGCGTCAATGCGATGACTTTGCCGATCGCGCGCGAGTTGGCGCGTTCCGGCATTCGTGTCGTGACCATCGCGCCGGGATTGTTCGATACGCCAATGATGGCGGGCTTGCCGGAATCGGCGCGCGAGTCTCTCGGTCAGCAAGTGCCCTTTCCTTCGCGCCTGGGCCATCCGGACGAATACGCAGCATTGGCGAAACACATAATTGAAAACACCATGTTGAACGGAACCGTGATCCGGCTAGATGGTGCGATTCGTATGGCGCCGAAGTAGATTGCGACTTTTTATTTACCACCGGCCAATGAAAACCCTGTGTGTCATCCCCGCGAAAGCGGGGATGACAACAGGTTAGATTAGCGGAACTCACAATGCTCTCTGAAACACGCATCAACGACGACATCGACGCACTGCGTGACAGCGTACAAAAATTCGCTGCGGCCGAACTGGCGCCGCGCGCCGCCGAAATCGATCGTAGCAACGAGTTCCCAATGGATATCTGGCGCAAGCTGGGTGACATGGGGCTATTAGGTATCTCGATTACGGAAGAATACGGCGGCAGCGGCATGGGCTATCTCGCCCACGTTGTCGCCGTGGAAGAAATCTCGCGCGCGTCCGCATCCGTTGGCCTATC